>NZ_JAVTWC010000052.1:978-12114 GCF_032229445.1 Tahibacter sp. | reverse complement strand
AAGCCGTGACGCGGCGGCTGGATACGGCCAAGGGCGAGATCGAGATCGGGCGGTTTAGGGTGGGTGCTGAATAGACGCGTCCGTTTTCAATCGGGGCACCACGTCGGGCGAGAGCGTAGGGCCCCGGCTGGGGACGTTTGCTGAAGTTGAGGCTGCGACAACCCTGTGTCGAGCAGAGCAACCAAGATCAGGCCACCCATTGGAGGCCGTCCAAGACCCAGGAGGCCAACATGACCACGTCTTCGCACGCGGGTGACGACAGCACTCCCGGAGTGAGGCTATAGAAATTCGGCGCAGATACGATCCAGGTCTTTCGGCGTGATTCCGTGGTGCTCGGCGAACACCGTGTCGGCGTCTTCGGGCAGGTCAGCCAGCGTGCCGCGCGCGCGCGCATGCAGTTCGAACAGCGTGTAAAGGTCGAGCTTGCGCAGCTGGGTGAGGGCCCGGACCATGAGGGACACGCCAGCGAGGTTGCTGTGGACGTTGTTTTGCCAGTAAGGGGACGTGGCGATGGCGATGTCGGCCCAGATCATCTCGCGTGCTTGCAGGTCGAACACCATCGGCAAGCAGAACTCGGTGGCGGCCGACACGTCGAACCGGTCCACCACCGTCACCGGCTCATACGGCTCGCCGGAGTTCGCGTGGTGTCTTGCCATCCATCCGGCGTAGCACTCGGGCAAGTCGCAGAACGACTGGCGCGTGTAGTTGCTGATGCAGACCACCACGTAGCGCACGCCGATGCGCCTGCATCGGTCCACGTCGATGTCGATGAACTCGCTCGCACCCCTGGGGGCGTCGACGATGTCGCCGCTGTGGAACGCACCGAAACTGCGGAGGTTGTAATAGGCCAGCGTGTCGACGTATTTGAAGTCATCGGCATACATTGCCGCGGACAAGTCGATGTCGACGCGGCCGCGGCCATTTCGCCACCACGTGAAAAAGCGCAGCGTGGGTGCGTCACTGATCGGAATTCGACTTCCCCGCACGATCGTGCGCAGCGCCTTGGCCGCGGAGCGTTGCGAGAACGGCGCCAGATAACGCGCCAGCGCCGGATCGAGATAGCAGCGGCCTAACGGCGCCAATGCAGCAAAACGCGCCACGAGCGTACGATCGCAAAGGGCCACGATGTCGGCGGCCACGCCAGGGCCGAGCGCGGGCAGCGCGTCGTTGCGCGCGAATACACTCGCCAACTGGCCCTTCGGGAAAAACACGCGCAACCCTGGCTCGCCCCGGTGGCGGAAGTGCGTCAGCACTTGCAGCAGCACCGGCGTCGCTACCTTCGGTGCGACGACGGCGAAAGCCTCTAGCACGCCTGCGCCCCCGCCGCGTCGCAGCAGCACGTCCAGCCGACGCGCCAACTCGCCGGGCCGCGCGCGAAGCGACTCGACCGCCGACGCGATCGCACCGTGATCCAGCGCGGCTTCGACGCGGCTGTTGAAGCCACGTTCGCGGCGGCCATTACGCAAGTCAGCGAATGCCTTGGCGGTCTCTGGAAACCGCTTCGCGTACTCGCCGGGGTGCAGCCGCTCGCCCAGGCGGATCCAGCGACCTTCCCAGCGCTGCATGTCCTCGAGCCGCGAGGCGGAGCGCTCGAGCCATCCCAGCAACCTCACACGTACCGCGCGCGGCAGACGGCCGAATTTCGTCGGCTCCGACAACGACACGTCGCCGTCGCACATGCCAACGGCGATGCGCAGGACGTCCGTGGCCGTGCGCACACTCGCATCCAGCGCCGTCGGGTCGATGCCCTCCCTCAGCAACGTACCCGCCAGCACAGCGAGATTCTCTTTGCAGCCGACCGTTGCGGGCAGGAAGCGCGCGAACGATTGGCCGTATTGCACGACGAAATGCGCGACGTCTTCGCGATCCTGCGGCGAATACGGCGTCTTGGCCCGCGCCAGCCGCTCGACGATGGCTTCGACGTCAGCGCGCGTTCCGAGTCCGATGCGGCGCAGCTTCGGCTGTTCCTTGGATGGCGGGCGATGCTGCCCGTCAGGAAACGCGTCGACCAGGCCCCAGTAATGCCGCAATGCATTGAGGTAGAGCTCGCCCTCGGACAGCGCCATCACCTGCTTCGGAAAGCCGGGGTACAGCGGCTTGAATACTCTGTGCGCGCCGAGAAGAAGCTTGAGTTCGCGCTCCAGCCGCCGGTAGAAATCAACCGCCGCGTCCAAACCAAGGCTGGCGACCTGCGCCTCCAGTTCCGGCGAGAGGCCATAGCCGTAGGCGGCGAGGTTGCGCTGGATCGTCGCGACCACAGCGGTCGGTGTCTCGCCATCTCCGCGCGCGAGCACCACCATCGATTTGCGGCGAAGCAGAATCTGCATCATGTTGGCGGGAGGAAAAAAAGAAAGGGCGGAGAGCGGGGACCCTATTTCAGAAGGGTTAGAAGGAAGGACCCCCATAGCCGCCCGCGGAAACGATAGCATTTGACGGCTTCAGCGGCCAAACCGCCCGTAATGGGGCGGGTTAACGTCGTGAGTATCGCCAGCAAGCTAACCTGACCCCGTCCTCCGCCGGCAACGCCGACGCAGGCGCTGCGGATTGCCCCGTTGTTGCGGGGGGCGGGATAGGATGAAGCCGGCCCCGACCTTCTTCATCGCGCGGCTGCTGGAAGCGCGACTCGATGAAGCAGTGTCGTGGTTGTCTCGACATATGAGACACCCCGATGTTCCTATCGCCGCATCTGCCGCCCGGGGAAGCTGCCGATGTCTTCCACCGAATCCGCTGTCGCTCACGCCAGCATCGAGAATGGCCAGCCGCGCTTCCACGACCTCGCCGAGCATCTGCGCGCGACCGCCGCGCTGGCCGCCGGATTCGCACAAGGCTTCGGCGCGGCCGACTGGGCGCACCTCGCCGGCATCTGGCACGACCTCGGCAAATACCGTGCGGGCTTCCAGCGCAAGCTGCGCGTCGCCGTCGACGTGGATGCGCATATCGAGACGGCTGCTACGCGCATCAGCCACTCGCACGCGGGCGCCAAACATGCGCAGCGCGAACTCGGCAAACAGAAGGGCGAGATACTGGCGTTCCTGATCGCAGGACACCATACCGGGCTGCCGGATCGCGACGAATCCAGTGGTGCCGGTGCAAGCCTGCGCGCCCGCCTCGCCAGTCCGATGGCGCAGACCGAGTATCAGGAAGCCATGAGCGGCGGCGTTCCCGCCGATCTGCTGGCAGCGGACACGCCGCCGACATCTGCATGCCCGGGTGGGCGCGACGGCTTCGCACTCTGGCTGCGCCTGCTGTTCTCCTGCCTGGTGGACGCAGATTTCCTCGACAGCGAACGCTTTTTCGACCTATCGAAACATTCCGCGCGCAGCGGCTATCCGACGCTGCAGGCGCTCAAGTCCGCGTTCGACGCGCACATGGCGGCGCTTTCCGCAGCCGCGTGCGGCGACGGCGCATCACCGAGCGCGGTAAACCGGATTCGTGCCGAAGTGCTCGCGCAGTGCCGCGCCAAAGGGGCCGATGCGCGCCTCAAACCCGGATTCTTCCGCCTTACCGTCCCGACCGGCGGTGGCAAGACCCTGTCGTCGCTGGCCTTCGCGCTGGAACACGCGGTTCGGCACGAGCGACGCCGCATCGTGTATGCGATCCCGTATACCAGCATCATCGAACAGACCGCCGAGGTGTTTCGCAGTGCTTTCGCGGCGCTCGGCGACAACGCAGTCATCGAGCACCACAGCAATCTCGACGTGTCCGAACTGCGCGAGAACCACGCAAGCCGCCTTGCCGCCGACAACTGGGACGCGCCGCTGATCGTCACCACCAATGTGCAGTTGTTCGAATCGCTGCACGCCAGCAGAACCAGCCGCTGCCGCAAGCTGCACAACCTTGCCGGCAGCGTGATCGTGCTCGACGAGGCACAGATGCTGCCGCGCGACTTTCTCGCGCCTGTGCTGCGCGTGCTCAGGCTGCTCGTCGCCCACTACGGCGTCAGCGTGGTGCTGTGCACAGCCACGCAGCCCATGCTTGCCACGCGGCGCGCGCCGGTCACGAACGCCGTGCTGCTCGACGGTATCGACGACGCACATGACCTGATCGACGATCCGCTCGTCTTGTACGACGCGCTACGGCGCGTCGACATCCATATGCCAGCGGATCCGAACGCGCCGACGAGTTGGGAAGATCTCGCAGCAGGTATCGTCGCCGAGCCCGCAGCTCTCGTGATAGTCAATACGCGCCGGCAGGCGCGCGATCTGTTCCAGTTGCTGAGCGACCCGGACGCCGTCCATCTGTCCGCGCTGATGTGTCCAGCCCACCGCAGCCGGGCGATCCACGACATCCAGCGTCGGCTCCGCGCGCGGCGCGAAGGCGACCCGCGACCATTGCGCGTCATTTCGACGAGCCTCGTAGAAGCTGGCGTCGATCTGGACTTCCCTGCCGTGTTCCGCGCGCTGGCAGGCCTGGATTCGATTGCCCAGGCCGCAGGGCGCTGCAACCGCGAAGGCAGGCGCGAACGCGGAAACGTCCATGTCTTCGTTCCACCGGGCGCGCCGCCGCGCGATACGGCGGGACACGCGCAATTGGTCACCAAGGAAATGACACGGGAAGGCCTGCTCGGCGATCCGCTCGCGCCCGCGACATTCCGCACGTATTTCGATCGCTATTACGCCAAGGGCGGCTTCGACAAGCAGGAGATCGGGCATCTGCTTCATCCCGATCAAGCCGCGTTCCGCACCGCCGCCGAGAAGTTCCGCCTCATCGACGAAGATGCCGAAACGGTGATCGTCCCGTACAAGCCCGAACCGGACCAGCCTTCTCCCGCCGGCCAGTGGCTGCACATGCTGGACAAGCAGGGCGATGCGAAATGGCTGCGCCGCAAGCTGCAGCGCTACGGCGTCAACGTCCCTCGGCAGATCTTCGACCGGATGCTGCGAAACGGCGACGTCGAGGAGCGCGCGGGACTCTGGTTCGCCGTCGACAGCCGCTATGACAAAGTGCTCGGCCTGCTGCTGCCCGACGACCACGGCGCGGCTGAGAGTCTCGTCTTCTAGGCGGCAGTGTATAAACGTTCGGCAGTTCGTACGTCCACAACTGGAGACCTGATGAGATCCCATTGCCTGGAAGTAGCCGGCGACTTCGCGCTGTTCACCCGCCCCGAGATGAAATCGGAGCGGGTCAGTTACGACGTGATCACGCCCTCGGCGGCGCGCGCGATCTTCGAGGCCGTGCTGTGGAAGCCGGCGATCCGCTGGCAGGTCAGCCGCATCGAGGTTTGCCGGCCGATCCGCTGGAGTACCGTTCGCCGCAACGAAGTCGGCGCCGTCGCGACGGCCGGAACCATTGGCGCAGCCATGAAGGCCGGCAAGGGACACCTGGAACTGCGCATCGAGGACGAACGCCAGCAGCGCGCCGCGCTGCTCCTGCGTGACGTGCGCTACCGCCTGCACGCAAACTTCGAGCGCGTCGACGCACCCGCCACGCAACACGGCCCACGCGGCCCGGTCGTGGCCGACGCGGCCGAAGCGCAGGCCTGGGCCGAGCCCGAGACCGATGCGAAATACGCGGCGATGTTCGAGCGGCGCGCGCGCAAGGGCCAGTGCTTCAACCAGCCCTATCTCGGCGCGCGCGAATTCTCCTGCAGTTTCCGGCTGGTCGATGCCATGGCCGAGCCCTTCGTGCCGCCGGACGACTTGCGCGGCGAACGCGATCTGGGCTGGACGTTGTACGACATGGACTTCGGTCCGCCGCCGCATGCGTCGCCAAAACCGCTGTTCTACCGGCCGCTGCTCAGGAACGGCGCCATCGACGTTCCGGCCCGGCACAGTGCGGAGGTGCGCGGATGATCCTGCAGGCACTCGACGGCTACTACCAGCGCCAGCGCGCACGCAATGCGCTGGCACCCGCGGGCTTCGAGCCCAAACCGATTCCGTTCGTCGTCGTCATCAACGGCGCCGGACAGTTGGTGCAGATCGACGACACGCGCTCGGGCGCCGGCAAGCAGCGTCAGGCGATGACGTTTCTCGTTCCACAGGGCGTCAAGAAGACCTCGGGCGTCGCCGCCAACTTGCTCTGGGATACGGCCGAATACGCGCTCGGCATCGATAGTCGCGGCAACCCCGAGCGTGTCGGCAAGCAGCACGCCGCGTTCAAGGCGCGGCTCGACGAACTGCACGCCGCCGGAGACGACCCAGGATTGCGTGCGCTGCATCAGTTCCTGTCAGCGGTGGACCTGTCGCGGCTGGAACAGGAACCGGCTTGGGCGGAGATCCGCGAAACCAATCCGGTCGTCAGCTTTCGCCTTAGCGATGACGTCGAGGCCCTGATCTGCCAGCGCCCCGCCATCAGCGCGATTACGGCGGGAAATCCCGAGGCGATGGACGACGCCGCCGGCTTTTGCCTCGTCACCGGCAGCAGTGACGCCATCGCACGACTGCACCCAGCGATCAAAGGCGTCTGGGGAGCCCAGACCTCGGGCGCAAATATCGTCTCGTTCAATCTGGACGCGTTCAATTCGTACGCCAAACAACAGGGAGGCAACGCGCCCGTCGGCGAGCGCGCCGCCTTCAACTACACGACGGCACTGAATCACCTGCTGCGCAAAGGCTCCGCCCAGCGCATGCAGGTCGGAGACGCGTCGACGGTGTTCTGGGCCGCTGGCGATACCTCGCTGGAAGAAGGGTTTTCATCGCTCTTCGGTGGCGAGCCCAAGGACGACGATCCGGATCGCGGCAGCCACGCGGTGCGTAACTTGTACGCCTCGATCCACAACGGCGTATACGTCGGCGAGGATGCGGAAACCGAGTTCTTCGTGCTCGGCCTGGCGCCGAACGCCGCCCGTCTCGCCATCCGGTTCTGGCATCACGCGCGCGTCAAGGACATCGCGCTGGCAGTCCATCAGCACCACGCCGACCTGAAGATCGTTCATGCAGGTTTCGAAAAAGACTACCTTTCCCTTTTTCGCCTGCTCGTCTCGACTGCCGTGCTCGGCAAGTCCGAGAACATCCCGCCGAACCTTGGCGGCGACACGATACGCGCGATCCTCAGCCAGACGCCGTATCCGGCAGCGCTGCTGCAGGCCGCGGTGCGCCGCTGCCGTGCCGAGCGCGCGATCACCTATCCGCGCGCGTCGCTGATCAAGGCCTCGCTAAATCGCCTCATTCGCAACGCTTCCCTTCCCGGCAAGGAGCTCACCGTGAGTCTGGACCGCGACAACGCATCGCCCGGCTATTGCCTGGGCCGCCTGTTCTCCGTGCTCGAAAAATTGCAGCAAGACGCCCAGCCCGGCATCAACGCGACCATCCTCGACCGCTACTACGGCGCGGCAAGTAGCGCGCCGGCCACCGTTTTCCCCATCCTGCTCAAGCTGAAGAACCATCACCTGTCGAAGGTGAAGGGAGAGCGCAAAGGCGCGGCGGTACGGTTTGAGAAACTGATCGGCGAAATCGTGGACAAAATCAGCGGCTTCCCGTCGCGACTGAACCTTCAGGAGCAGGGCCTGTTCGCCATCGGCTACTACCACCAGCAACAGTCGTTCTACGCCAGCAAGAAAGACGCCGCGGAATCCGGCGCAACCATCGAAGAAACCACTGGGGAAGAAACATGAGCATCGAGAACCGCTACGACTTCGTGCTGCTGTTTGACGTCAAGGACGGCAACCCCAACGGCGATCCGGATGCAGGCAACCTGCCGCGCCTGGATGCCGAGAGCGGCGACGGTCTCGTGACCGACGTCTGCATCAAACGCAAGGTGCGCAACTACGTAGGCCTCGCCAGAAGCGAACAGCCGCCGTTCGAAATCTACGTCAAGGAAAAGGCCGTGCTGAACAAGCAGCACGAGCGCGCCTATATCGGGATCGGCGCTGGCGACCTGCTCAAGAGCGACGACAAGAAACGCAAAGGGGGCGACAAGACCGACGAAGCGCGCGCCTGGATGTGCAAGAACTTCTATGACGTACGCACCTTCGGCGCGGTCATGTCCACTGGCGTGAACTGCGGTCAGGTGCGCGGCCCGGTCCAGCTCACGTTCGCGCGCTCGGTGGACCCGGTCGTTACGCTCGAACATGCGATCACGCGCATGGCCGTGACCAAGGAAGAGGACGCCGAGAAACAGGGCGGCGACAACCGCACGATGGGGCGTAAATTCACGATTCCCTACGGCCTCTATCGCGCCCATGGCTTCGTGTCCGCGCCGCTGGCAGCGCAGACCGGTTTTTCCGAGGCCGATCTCGATCTGCTCTGGGAAGCACTGAGCAACGCATTCGAGCACGACCGCTCGGCCGCGCGCGGCGAGATGTCGACGCGAGGGCTCTACGTGTTCCGCCATGAGTCGCGTATGGGCAACGCGCCTGCGCACGCGCTGTTCGATACCGTGACGGTCGCGCGCCAGGGTGATGCGGCCAACGCGGCACGATCTTTCGCCGACTACCATGTGGCGATCGACGAAACCGCGCTGCCCAATGGCGTCACCTTGCTGCGCAAGGTCGGCTGATCGTCGCCGCATGTACGAACGCATGCCGTGGACGCCGACGCCATCCCGATCTCAGCCCTACAGCACTGGAGCTACTGTCCGCGCCAGTGCGCGCTGATCCATGTCGAGCAGGCGTTCGTCGAGAATGTCCACACCTTGCGCGGACGTGCCGTACACAGCCTGGTCGACCAGCCCGGCATCGAAACGCTGCCGGGCCGTCGCGTCGAACGCAGCATGCCGCTGTGGTGCGAGCGGCTGGGTCTGGTCGGCAAGGGTGATGTCGTCGAATTCCTTCCCGACGGCACACCGTTTCCGGTCGAATACAAGCATGGCAAGCGCCGCTCGCACCGGCACGACGAACTGCAGCTGGCCGCGCAGGCGATCTGCCTGGAAGAAATGACCGGCAGGCCCGTCGTCGCCGGCGCGCTGTACCACCATGGTTCCCGGCGCCGGCGCGAGGTCGCGATCGACGCGACCCTACGCGACGCGGTGACTGAGGCCGTCCTAGCGATCCGCTCGATGCTCGCCGCGGCCGTGCTGCCGCCGCCGGTCGACGACGCGCGCTGCCGGCAATGCTCGATGCAGTCGCTTTGCCAGCCACGACTGTTCGGTCCCGGGCAGGCCTACCGCCATGCCGCGGGCCGGCTATTCGAGATTTCCGATGAGTGAATACCAATTGCTCAACACGCTCTACGTCCAGACCGAAGGCAGCTATCTGCGCCTGGACAACGACACGGTCCGTATCGAACTCGAAAAGGAAACGCGGCTGCGCGTTCCGCTGCATCACCTCGGCGGCATCGTGCTGACCGGCGACATCCTGATTTCTCCCGCATTGCTGGGACACTGCGCGGAGCGTGGCGTCGGCATCGTCTTCCTCGATCGCAACGGCCGTTTCCGCGCACGCGTCGAGGGACCGATGGCCGGCAACGTGCTGCTGCGTCAGGCCCAGTTTGCGCGCGCGTCCGATCCGGTCGCGTCGCTCGCGCTCGCGCGCTGCTTCGTGGCCGGCAAGATACGCAATACGCGACATGTGCTCCTGCGCGGCGCGCGCGACAGCAAGTCGGCCGATGACGCCACGGCGCTGACTGCGGCCGGACAGCATCTCGAAGCATCGCTACGCGCGTGCGCGGCCGCTGCCGACCTGGATGTGCTGCGTGGTGTCGAAGGCGAAGCCGCGCGGTGCTACTTCGACGTTTTCTCGAAATTGCTGCGCACGGACCTGCGTACCGACTTCGGCCTTTCGCTGCGCTCGCGCCGCCCGCCGCGCGACCGCATCAACGCGTTGCTGTCCTTCGTCTACACCCTGCTGACGAACGAATGCCGCAGCGCGGCCGAGGCCGCAGGACTCGATCCGCAGGTGGGATTCCTGCACGTTGCGAGACCCGGACGGCCAGCGCTCGCCCTCGACCTGGTCGAAGAGTTTCGCGCGATCCTCGCCGACCGCCTGGTGCTGACGCTGATCAACCGCGGCCAGGTCAAGGCAGCCGATTTCCGTACCACCGACGGCGGCGCCGTGCTGATGTCCGACGACGCGCACAGGACAGTCAGCATTGCTTGGCAGGAACGCAAGAAGGACGAGGTCGGCCATCCCGTGCTCGATGCCGATGTGCCGCTGGGCCTGCTGCCGCAACTGCAAGCTCGCGTTCTTGCGCGTGTGCTGCGCGGCGATGCCGAAACCTACCTTCCATTCCTGGCGCGCTGATATGCTCGTCATCGTCTGCTACGACGTATCGACCGAAACCAGCGCAGGCCGCCGCCGCTTGCGGCGTGTTGCCAAAGCCTGCGAACGGGTCGGTCAACGCGTACAGAAATCTGTCTTCGAATGCCGCATCGAACTGATTCAGTTCGAAGAACTCGAACGCCGCCTGCTCAGCGAAATCAATCCGGATCAGGACTGCCTGCGCTTCTACCGCGTCACCGGCACCTATGAACTCAACGTCACTCAGCACGGCCACTTCCGCGCGACCGACTTCAAGGACGGCGCCCTCGTGCTCTGACGCGAACCCCCAGCGACCCCGTAAAACCCGCATCCTTCGCGCCGTACCGCAAGCGCCTGTCACACCTCTCTTTTTCGCATCCGCCGATACCGCTAGGATGCCCCCACCCCAGCCTGACCGCCGGGGGTTCGCGATTCCCGTGCTGCATGCTCCAGCAAAACAGCAACTTGGGGACGCGGAGTCGCCCGCTCAGTCTTGAGCGGGCGCGGATTGAAACATGCTTGGTCCTATGCGGCCCGCTGGCCGGTTAGTCGCCCGCTCAGTCTTGAGCGGGCGCGGATTGAAACACGATCACGCCAGGGCACAAGATCGCCGTCATCTGTCGCCCGCTCAGTCTTGAGCGGGCGCGGATTGAAACCAAGATCACGCAGATACAGGCCCAGGCCAAGACGTCGCCCGCTCAGTCGTGAGCGGGCGCGGATTGAAACGGTCACTGCGCATCATCACTGCGCGTCGCTCTCGTCGCCCGCTCAGTCTTGAGCGGGCGCGGATTGAAACAACACGTTCAATGCCATTCTGGCCTGCGCTCGCGTCGCCCGCTCAGTCTTGAGCGGGCGCGGATTGAAACCTGTTCGACCGCCTTGCACGACTTCGAGCAATAGTGTCGCCCGCTCAGTCTTGAGCGGGCGCGGATTGAAACTTCCACGCTGCCTCCTTCCGGACCGAACCACAGGGTCGCCCGCTCCGACGTGTTCCGGCGCGGAATGAAACGTCTAATAACCAG
>NZ_JAVTWC010000052.1:0-968 GCF_032229445.1 Tahibacter sp. | reverse complement strand
GGGGCGGATTGACACGCCCTTGGAGGATCGGGCGGGACCGATCCAATGGGTCGCCCGCTCAGTCTTGAGCGGGCGCGGATTGAAACGTCGAATTCGGCGAACAGTGGCGCCAGGAATCGCGTCGCCCGCTCAGTCTTGAGCGGGCGCGGATTGAAACACCTTCAAGGAGTAAGAATGAACATCACCCCGGGTCGCCCGCTCAGTCTTGAGCGGGCGCGGATTGAAACTTTGAGGTCACCTTGCGTCGTCATAGCACTGCCGTCGCCCGCTCAGTCTTGAGCGGGCGCGGATTGAAACACCGAGAAATACATGGACGAGGACGGCTATGCCGTCGCCCGCTCAGTCTTGAGCGGGCGCGGATTGAAACGTTTCCTGACTGCGCAAGTCGACATCCAGGCCGGGTCGCCCGCTCAGTCTTGAGCGGGCGCGGATTGAAACAAACTCGAACGTTTGCATGTCTCGCCCCTTGGTTAGTCGCCCGCTCAGTCTTGAGCGGGCGCGGATTGAAACATGTCGTGCTCCGTGTGGTGGGGGATTCGTAGTAGTCGCCCGCTCAGTCTTGAGCGGGCGCGGATTGAAACGTTGCGAACACGCCAGCCCTTGCGCGACAGCGCCGTCGCCCGCTCAGTCTTGAGCGGGCGCGGATTGAAACCAGAGATTGGGCGGCACGACGCGGAACGGAATGGGTCGCCCGCTCAGTCTTGAGCGGGCGCGGATTGAAACAGTCCACACCACGGGGCGCGGCCCCGGATAGGGGAGTCGCCCGCTCAGTCTTGAGCGGGCGCGGATTGAAACCACCGTCAACTGTGTAGTTGCGGCGAATCGCGTCGCCCGCTCAGTCTTGAGCGGGCGCGGATTGAAACGCGTCGATGCCGCAGTTCAGCAGCACGAGCTGACGTCGCCCGCTCAGTCTTGAGCGGGCGCGGATTGAAACACGGCCACTGGAGAGATGCTGACTGGCTCGGATG
>NZ_JAVTWC010000051.1:0-73567 GCF_032229445.1 Tahibacter sp. | reverse complement strand
ATTGATGGAGCCTATGATTGTGCATGAGCGGAGGGGTTTCTCAACAGCCTGCTAGCGATTGGCTGGCCGCGCCTCCCGCCTGACGACCCAGACGCCAACTCCAGTGGGCCAGCGTATGAACGTTCAATCCCGCGCGCTGGCTGTACTGCCGTTGCGTCAGCCCACTCGCTCGCCAACGGGCAACATGCTGCCGCCAGTGCTTCTCTCGTTGCGACTCGCCCATCGCCTATGCCCTTGCCTTCGATGGCTCAAGCTTCTTCGGCTGCTTCCTGGCGGAGAAGATGGGCTGGGCGGAGGCTTACCAACGAATGCCCAGTTTTCTGGGAGCTGGAGTCAACGCGCGATTGCGGCGAGCTGGTCCTGAAGCTGTGCCAGCGATTTCAGCGTCGGCGCGTCGGACGACAGCTGGGCATGCAGGGTCCGACCGGCGAGCTCGACGAGTTCACGCGCTTCACCGGCGTTGTTGTCGCGCAGCAGGAGTGCGGCGAGTTCGAGCTGGATCTCCGCCGTGCCCGGATAGTCCTGCCCGCGCGCTGCCGCGACGATGCGCAGCGCCTCACGCAATTGTGTGATCGCTGCCGGCAAGTCGCCGGCATCGGCGGCGAGCAGGCCGCGCGAACGGGCGAGCTGGCCCCAGCGCGGCGACGTATCCGCGACGATGGGCTTGAACACGGTCTCGGCGGCGTCGAACTCGGCGGCGGCTGCGGTGTGATGGCCTGAGCGGCGCTCCCATTCACCGAGATGGAAATGCTGGCGTCCGCGCTGCAGGTCCAGCGTCGGGTTTTCCTCGGCGCTCGGCGGTATTGGATGCGCCAGAAAGCCGCGTGCTTCGGCCAGGCGTCCCGAAAGCATCAGCAGGCGGCCGAGGTTCTGCCGCGCCAGTATCTGGGCCGAGGAATCCTCGGCCGCGTTCTTCTCCGCGATGGCGAGCGACTGGCGCAGCAGCGGTTCGGCCTGGGCGTAGTCGCCCAATTCCTCCAGCACGCTCGCGAGATTGTTGAGGCTGACGCTGAAGGAGAGGCTGTCCTCGCCGAGATTGGCGCGCGCGCTGGCCAGCGACAGCTGCATCTGTTCGCGCGCCTGGGCGAGCCGGCCCTGGCTGTGATAGATCACGGCCAGTTCATTGCGCACCAGCGCGACCATCTCGCTGTCCGGCTCGTAGCGTTTCAGACGCTCGCGCAGCATTTCCTGCAGCACGGTTTCCGAGGCGGCAAAGTCGCCTTTGGCACGAAAGGAATTGGCGAGAAAGCCCAGCGCCGACAGCAGCACCGGATCGTCCGGCGGATGCGACACGCGCAGCATGGTCACCGCGCGCTGAGCGGCCCGGTTCGCGGCGTCGGCCTCGTTGTGGGTCAGCAGTGCCTCGGACTGGAACAGCAGCGCGTTGGCGTGGTCTTCGCTGCCGCGCAGATCCGTCGCGGCCTCGTAGCGTGCGACCACGTCGTTGAGCGCGGCGACGGCCTCGGCCGGGCGGTCGGCGCGGGCCAGCACCAGCGCCCATTCCGAACGCAGCCGCAGCGCGCGCGCGCCACCGTCGCCATCCAGTCGTGCGGCGAGTTGCATGCCTTCGCTGAGCAATTCCAGTGCCTGCGGAAACTCGAGGTTGTCGCGGCGCGCATTGCCGAGTTCTTCGAGCGTGTCGACGAGCGCGGCGGACTCCGGTGCGGCGACGCGCAGCAGCGCGACGGCTTCGTCCAGTGTCGTGATCGCTTCGGTCGGCAGGCCCTGCCGCGCGTAGAGCCGGCCCAGTGTCGTGAGCAGGCGCGCGCGCTGGGCAGGATCGTCGGTCAGGCTCGTGGCGAGCTGGCGCTTGCCGATGTCGACGAGTTCGCGCGGGCTCAGCACACGCCGGCCGCTGCGGTCCGGATCGGCGGCTTCGAACAACGACACCAGATAGCGCTCCACCGCGCGCGACGCCGCGGTTTCGCTGAGCGCGCGGCGTTCGGCGCTCAGTGCGCGGTCGCGTTCGGCCGCCAGGCGCCAGGTCGACACGGCGATGACGGCGAGCGCGAGCGCGACGGCGCCGACCGCGAACGGATGGCGGTGCAGGAATTTGCTGCTGCGATAGCGCCAGCTGTCAGGCGCGGCGAGCACCGGGCGGCCGCGCAGATAGCGACGCAGATCCTCGGACAGGGCTTCGGGCGACAGGTAGCGCCGTGACGGATCCGCATGCGTGGCCTGGCCGATGATCAGCACGAGTTCCTCGGGCAGCCGCATGCCGTCGGCGCGCGTGAGTACGGCGGGCAGGACCGGCCCTTCGGCGTTCTGCACCGGCGCGGTTTCGGTCAGCACTTCCAGCAACAGCAGGCCGAGCGCGTAGACGTCGGTCGCCGTGCTGACGGCCTCGCCGCGGCGCTGCTCCGGCGCGGCATACGTCGGCGTGAACCAGTGCGCTTGGGTCGCTTCCTGGCGGCCGCTCGCGTTCGGGTCGAGCAGCTTGGCGATGCCGAAGTCGAGCAGGGCCGGCTCGCCGTCACTGCGTACGAGCACGTTGGCGGGCTTGAGGTCGCGATGGATGACGAGGCGCTGATGCGCGTACTGCACGGCGAGGCACACCTTGCGCAGCAGTTCCAGCCGTGCGGTGAGCGTGGCCTTGTGCTCGCGGCACCAGCGCGTGATCGGCTCGCCGGCGACGTATTCCATGACCAGGTAGGGCTGGCCGTCGGCGCTGGTGCCGCCGTCGAGCAGGCGCGCGATGTGCGGGTGTTCCAGCTTGGCCAGGATCTGTCGCTCGCGGCGCAGGCGCTCGGCCGCGTCGCGTGTCGGGATACCACGGATCAGCTTGATCGCGACCTGGCGATCGAATTCCGCGTCGGCACGTTCGGCCAGGAACACCGTGCCCATGCCGCCGGAGCCGATCTCGCAGAGCAGGCGATACGGGCCCAGCATCAGGCCGCGTGCCGGCGCCGTCGCGAGCTCGCTGACGGCTGTGCCGAACTGCCGCGTCACGGCCGCGTCGTCGCGCGCGTCGGCCTGCGCGAGCCTGAGCGCTTCCTGCTTGAGTTCGTCGGCATCGTCCTGCTGTGCGAGCCAGGCGTCGCGCTGTGCCGCCGGCAGGTCCAGCAGCGCATCGAACAGCTGCTGCAGGCGCAGCCAGCGCTCGCCGCTCATGCCTCGAGGCGCTCCTTGAGCCAGGCGCGCGCGAAACGCAGTTCGCGGTCGACGGTCGCGAGCGAAATGTCCATCGTGCCGGCGATTTCCTCGCGCTTGAGGCCGAGGAAATAGGTCAGCTCGATCACTTCGCATTTGCGCGCATCGAGTTCGCGCAGCGCATCGAGCGCGCCGTTGAGCGGGTCGTGCTCGCGCGACTCGCTGGGCTGGTCCTCGGCCGAGGACAGGGTCACATGCACCTGGCCGCCGCCGCGCTTTTCGCTGCCGCGTGCACGCGCCATGTCGATCAGCAGATTGCGCATCGCCGCGACGACGACGCCGAAGAAATGACGCCGGTCGCGCCAGTCAATGTCCTTGCCAAGCAGACGCAGGAACAGTTCGTTGGCCAGTTCGGTCGGCGCGAGCGTCACATCGCCGTCGAACTGGCGCAGGTGTTTGCCGGCGATCGCACGGACCTGCGCATAGACCAGCTCGGTCAGTTCATCGGCGGCGCCGGCCTGGCCCTGGTTCCAGGCCAGCAGCAGGCGCGTGACGTCGTGATCAGTGGCGGGTTCGGACACGGGCGGAACTCCTGCGATGTTGCGGCAATGACTGTGGTGACAGGAATGCTCAAGCAATCACGTCCTCGGGTGGCAAGCGCCGCCAGCCGCGACCGACGCGTCGGCGGCACGCCCCTGAATTCATTTCATCCCGAAGGAAAAGCCACCGTGAAGCATACGAAGACACCCCGCCGTTTGCACTCGTACCGAATGGCACTGGCCGCCAGCGTACTGCTGCTGGCCGCGACACCCGTGCTCGCGCAGCAGGGGCCGCCGGGGGAACTCGATCCGACCTTCGGCAGCGCCGGCAAACTGACCACAGATTTCTTCGCCAGTGCGGAGGAAATCAACGCCGTCGCGCCGCTATCCGATGGACGCTTCGTCGTCGCGGGCACGGTGGTCGGCCGCAACCTGACCGGGCCCGGGTCTTCGCCGAACTTCAGCGTCGCGCGCTACCTTCCCGATGGCCGTCTCGATCCGAGCTTCGGCACCGCTGGACTGGTGCATCTCGACCGCAGCGGCAACGTGGACGAGGCCCACGCGCTCAAGCTGCTGCCGGACCGCAGCCTGCTCGTCTTCGGCATTCTCGCGAACACCGCGTATTCGGACTTCGCCCTCCTCAAGCTGCGCCCCGACGGCAGCGCCGACACCACGTTCGGCGATGCCGTTCCCGGCACCGGCGCGCGTACCGGCGCGGTGCTGCTCGATGTCGCTGGCGCGAATTTCCATGACGAGGGCCGGCACCTTGCCGTGCAGCGCGACGGAAAGATCGTCGTCGCCGGCAACACCCTCGTCGTCGTCGGCAACTTCCGCTACCGCCGCACCACGGTCGCGCGCTTTTCCGCAGACGGCGTGCTCGACACGAGCTTCGGCGGCAACGGCAGCGGCTATCGCGTGCTCGATGGCTTCTTCGCGGCCGACCCGCAGACCAGCGACTACGTCAGCGGCATCGCGACCAACCAGCGCGGCGACCTGCCGGCCGACGACAGCATCACCCTGGTCGGCTACACCTTCGCGCGCAACAACGCGTTCGCCACGCGCCTGACGCGCGACGGCGCGACCGACACGAGCTTCGGCAACCAGGGCCGTGTGCTGTTCAGCGCCATCAGCAGCGGCGGCGTCGCCAGCGGCGTATCCGACCTGCGTGCCGCGCGCATCGACAACGCGGGCCGACTGGTCCTGGTCGGAAGTGGCAATGATCGCGGCCTGGCCTTCCTGCGCCTGCTGCCCAATGGCAGCCCCGATACGAACTTCGGTACCAATGGCCGCACGCTGGTGAAACTCAGCAGCATCTCCAACTACGACGAAGCGCGTGCGCTCGCTCTGCAGGGCAACGGCAAGATCGTTGCGTCCGGCTACGCCACCACCGCGCCGGCCGGCTCGCCGCAGCCGGACTTCTTCGTCGTGCGCCTGACCGCCGAGGGCCAGCCCGATCCCACCTTCGGCGACGGCCAGGGCCGCAAGGCCGTGAACGTGATCACCGGCAATGAGGAATCGCGCGCACTCGCGGTCGAGCCGTCCGGGAACCTGCTGGTCGCCGGCTATGCCGCCCATCCGAACGCTAGCCACACCGACTTCGCGGTGCTGCGTGCGTACGGCGACCCGGATCGGATTTTTGCCGATGATGCGGAGCTGAAGCCGTTCTAAGGCATCCGCGCCTGCATTCTCTCTTGAGCAGCAATTGCGACGTTGTAGATTCCGGTGTACGGTGGCGCGGCGCGTTCGAGGAGTGTCGGCGGAATGATCCGCCGCATCTCTCCGATTCAGACAGGGAAGCCCGCCATGCCTGTTCCTGGAATCCCCGGCGTCGCCGATCGTGCCCCTGCGGTATCGCGCGGCGGTGAAGGCACATGACACTGGCCACGCCGTTCCTGACCCTGCTGGACAGGCGTGCGGACGTGAAAGGTTCGCGCGATCCGCTGGGCGTTCAGCAGATCTGGTCGCGCCTGGGCCGCACCGTCGTGTCGAACCTCACCACGGTGACGACATCGGTCGCGGATTTCGCCATCCTGGTTCTCGGTTGCCACTTCGCGGCCGCGCTGGCGGAGACCAGTGGGCAGAGCCTCGTCGACGTATTTCTCAAGTGGGAGCAGATCGCCGCGTATGCGCGCTTCGGTGCGGGCGACCGCGGTTTTCGCGGAATCGATACGGTCCGCGAACATTGCGAAGTCAAACCCCTCAGTGTCGTTCCCCTGGGCGCGGGTGGTGACGCCCAGCTGCTTGCGAACCAGAAGAGCTACGGCATCTGGGGTTTGTACAGCGTCGCCGCGCGCTCGTCGGGGCTTGTCGATCCGGAGGCGCGGTTGACCGCGGTCGGCGAGCGCCTGGCCGCGCTGCTGCTTGCGCGATTGACGCCGCTGCAGATCCGGGAAATTGAACAACTGCTGGTTTCCGCCACGAAGCTCGACAGAAGCGGACAGGCGGTTCTGCTCAGCGCCATCGCCGACGTATTCCTGCGTCTGGCTGCCGATCAGCGCGCGTTACTGCGTCACCATCTGGCTTACGGCGGCGACGAGCCGTCCGCTGACGATCCCGGCAGATTCGAGCGTCAGCGCCTGTTTGCCGATCAGCTGCAGCTATTTGCGGACGATGACTGGGAATTGAAGGCGGCTACGCTGGCGTCGATCGCCGCGCGCGTCGGCGATACTACGCAGGCGGCCGGACGCGATGTCGCCACCGCGCTGCATCGTATCTGCACGGCCGAGTCGGTCCTGGCGCCGGCCGCCGAATTGTTCGATTTCGCCCTCGGTGCCGACGGAAGCCGGATCGACGATGTCGCCGCGTGCGTCACCGAACGCTGGGGCGCCGCACTGCGCACGAGCATCGACCTCGATGCGGTCGCCGCGCTGCGCACGGAATTCTTCACGGGACCGACCGACCGCGCCGAAAGCGAACCGCGCTGGCAGGCGATTGCTATCGCATTGCGTGAGGCGCGCTATCGCGATGCGCTGCTTGCGCTGATCGCGCACAACGCGACGGTCATGAATGCTCGCGGCGGTGCGGCCTGGATCCTGCTGAAGGACGACATGACGCTGGACGTGCGCTTCCGCGACGTGTCCGGCGCGGAGCTGACGGCTGGCGCAGACTTGCCGGACCTCTGGCGCAACGCGTACTTCATCGAGGCGCTGCGGACCATCGTCCGCGCGCTCAAGGACTGACATGGGCGCACCGCCGCAGGCCGTACTGTCCGAACACTTCCAGCAGCACATGCAGGGCCGGCGCGTGCATTCGGCAGTGTTCACGACGTTCCGCTTCGAGCCTGATTTCTTCGAGGCCGAAGTCCTGCCGGTGTTCCTCGACGGAGGATTCAGCCATGTCGCTGAGGTCCGCATTGCACAGCTCGAAGACGCGTTGCGCGAGATTCCGGGACACATTGCGGTCTACTACGATCAACGCGGTCTCGTTCCCGGCCAGCGCAGTTCGAAGCTCGACATTGGACGCTTTCCTCTGCGGCTGGACCATGCGGCCTGCTTCCATCCGAAGAACGTACTCGTGCTGGTCGAGGGGGCCGAGCCACCGCATGCGCGCGCACTGCTGTGCGCCTGCCTCTCGGCGAACCTCACCGAAGCGGGATGGTGGAGGAATGTGGAAGTGGCGCATGTAGAGGTGATCTCCAGCGGCGACCACACGCGATTGCGCAAGCCGCTGCTCGATCTGCTCGATGACCTGAAAGGGGCGTCGAGAACGACTGCGCCGCATGCCGCCGTCGACGCAATCGGCGGATTCCTGCGCATGGAAACGACACTCGCTCTGCGTCGTTCACGCAACCAGCGCTATCTCACCCACATGCACCAGGGGACACAATCGTTGCCGGCATTCATCGGCGATGTCGTCGACGACACGCTCAAGGGATGGAACCTCGAAGTGATCTCGCCGTATTTCGACGGTGGGCCGGAATCGGCGCCCGTGACTGCGTTGCAGCGAAGATTCGAGCCGGAGGCGATGCGCGTGTTCCTGCCGCGCAACGACGCCGGCGAAGCGCTGTGCGGCAAAGCGCTTTACCGGGCCGTGGCGCAGACGAAGAACACCTACTGGGCCGAGCTGCCGAAGTCGTTCCACGCGGCACAGTCGGACAAGGCCAAACGACGGACTGTGCACGCAAAGGTCTATCGGTTCTTTCAGCCGGTGCGCGGCGGTCGCGAAATCCTCTACGTCGGTTCGGCGAACCTCACCGTTGCCGGCTGCGGTGCGGAAGACGGACAGGGCAGGGTACGCAACTGGGAGAGCGGCTTCCTGGTCGAGGTGGATGCGCCGCGAAAGCCGGACTGGTGGCTCGAGGTAGCCGGATCGCCGCCGGATCGTTTCGCGCCGGCCCAGGAGACGGAAGGCACGCGCGAGTGTGACGAGTCGCGACTGCAGATTGCGCATTCGTGGGCGACGCAGCTCAGCCGCGTGTTCTGGGACGGTCCGACGCCATCGCCGCCATTGATGCTGCATGGCGCGCACCACCAAGGGCTGCCGCTGCAGCCGCTGCCGTCGCGGCAGTGGACAGAACTGACAGCCGCTGACGGCATCGCGATCCAGGAAATGCTCGGCATATCGTCGCTGATCGAGGTGCGTGTGCGGGGCGCTGCCGCGGGCGAGCGGGTGCTGGTACAGGAAGAGGGGATGGCGCAGCGACCCTCGCTCGTGCTGGCGCTGAGCCCGGCCGACATCCTGCGCTACTGGGCCATGCTGACGCCCGAGCAGCGTCGCGCCTATACCGAAGCGCACGCCCTGAGCGTTGCCGGCGGCGACGATCCGCAGGCCGTGCGCCTGCTGCCGCTGCGACAGTCCGATGGTTTGTTCGACCGCTATGCCGGCATCTTCCACGCGTTTCACTGCCTTGAGCAGGGACTGGCGGAGTCGTTCGGGGTGGCGAAGGGCGTCGCCGGCGCAATCCGGCAGTGCCGCCTGCGCGATGCGGAGTACCGGCTGTTCGGCTGCAAGTACGATTCCCTCGGCACGTTGCTGGAGCGGATCCTAGGGGATTTCGATGCCGGCACCGGCGACCGCGTCGAGCACTACCTGACGCTGCTGTGCGCGCAGCAACTGCTTGCGCAGGCGCGGCAATGGGTGCCGCAGGACGAACCCCGGTTCTGGGAAGACCATGATGCGGATCTGGCGCGTATCGAGAGCCTGATCGGCCGCTCGTGCGACGTGCGCAAGGCAATCCAGGGCGAGGATGCAGGCATGCAGGGTTTCCTTGCCTGGTTCGAGCCGCTGTTCATCACGCGTTCGACCGCGCTCGCCACGGAGCCGGCGCAATGATCAGCGTCGAGGAAGCCCGAGACCTCATCGATTTTGGCGCGCGCATCAAGTCCGCCTCGCGCGCGCAGGAGCAGCTCGAAGGCGCGGTGGCCTTGCACAATATTCTGGAAACGCGTGGCGTCGCCTATCTCGCCGACGAGGTCGGATTCGGCAAGACCTACGTCGCGCTGGGTGCGCTGGCGCTGTTTCGCCGCCGCCATCCGGACTTCCGCGTGCTGGTCATCGCGCCGCGCGACAACATCCAGCGCAAATGGATAAAGGAGTTCACGAATTTCGTCTCCCACAACGTTCGGCCGGCACTACGGCATGCGTGGGGAGATCCGGCGCGCGAACGGACACCGTGCTCGAATCTCGGCGACCTGCTCAGTCTCGTGGATACGTCCGGCGAGCAGGAATTCTTTGCGCGCATGACCAGTTTCAGTCTTCCGCTGGGCGACACGCCGGACAGCTGGAAAGTCGCCCGCGAGCGCTGGCACGAGCGACTGCCGCGTCTTGACCGCGACGCTTTCGACGTCTCGTCCAAGCACGCGTGCAAGAGCAGCATCGCGCTCGCCATCTGCACGGCCTTGCCAGTGTTCGATCTCGTCATTGTCGATGAGGCCCACAACCTCAAGCACGGCTACGAAGGCCGCACGTCGGCGCGCAATACCGTGCTCGCCGAGGCATTCGGTCGCGCCCGGCTGTCAACCGAGCAGAAGCGACGTTTCCCGGGTTACGGGCCGCGCGCGAGCCGAGTACTGTTCCTGTCGGCAACCCCGGTCGAGGACACGTACGCACAGTTGTGGAACCAGCTGGATGTATTCGACAAGGCCGGCGGCTACGAGCCGCTGCGCCGCGCTGATCTGCAAGATTCCGAACGCAGGACGGTTGCGGCGGAGTTCCTCGTGCGCCGCGTCACTTCGATGCGTGTCGCCGGCAAGCCGCTGACGAAGAACCTGTATCGCCGCGAGTGGCGCGAGGGCGGTCTGCAGACGCATGACCAGCCTATCGCGATCACCGAGGAACGACAGAAACTGATTGTGGCCCTGGTGCAGAAGAAGGTCAGCGAACTGCTCAGCGGCCGCGAGTTCAACAACTCCTTCCAGATCGGCATGCTGGCCTCGTTCGAGAGTTTCCTCGAGACTGCCAAGCTGCGCAAAACCGATGCGCACGAGGACGATGAAGCGGTGGACGGACCCTTCGACGGCCATGAACAGAATCGCAGCGTGTCCGACCGCGAGCGTGACGGCGTCGATGTTGGGGCGTTGAACCGGCTTGCTGCGGACTATCGCAGGCGCTTCGGTGCGGAGATGCCACATCCCAAGATGGATGCTGTCGTCGCCGGTCTCGCCGATGCCTGGAACACGGGACGCAAGACCCTGGTTTTCGTCCGGCGCATCGCGTCTGTGGCAGAACTCAAGCGCAAGCTCGACGAACGCTACGACCAGTGGCTGTTCGCGTTGCTGCGCGCGCGACTGGCACCAGCCTTGCGCGCCGACATCGAGGACATCATTGCGCGATATCGCGAGGCGAACCTCGCGAGCCGGCACGTCGAGAGCGTAAGCACGGTCTACGGGGAAGACGACATAAGCAACGAGGGCGGCGAGGACACGTTCTTTGCCTACTTCTTCCGCGGGCAGTCAGCCGGCGACCTCTACAGCGGTGCGTACCTGCAGAACCAGTTTCGCCGCGCGTCGGACCGCTTCTCGCTTTTCTTCGCCGACAACGACGTCATGGTGCTGCTGAACGCCGCGGAAGGTTCGGTCGGCGCCGCGTTCGCGTTTGCCTGCGGCCTTGCGCCGGACGAGGCGCATCGACGCCTGTGCGAGGAAAGCCGGTGCTATCTGAGCGACGCCGCCAGAGCGCCACTGCAGGCACGGTTCGAAGCGGCGCAAGCTGCTGCGCTGGCGATGCTCAGGGACCACGGCGCAGATCCCGAGCTGCGGCGGCGTTCGGACCTTGTCTGTCAGGCGAAGTACGCAGCGCGCCGGCACCAGTCGCCGAGTCCCGCCGAGTGCCGCGATGCGCCGGCAATGCTCGAACGCACGACGTTCTTCACGCGTCTGCGCGAGGCGCGCTTCCGGCGTCTGCGCGACGCGATCTGGCCGGTGGCGCAGGGCGCTGGCGAGACTTCAGCCGAGTCCGTGCGTGAGCAAATGCTACGCGCCACCCTGCTGTCCGCGGCGGCACGCCTGGGACATGCCTTCATCGATCTGTACCTGAGTGTCATAGAAAAGCATACTTCTCTGCGCCGTAAGGCTTCGCCGCCGAATGTGGCAAGCGTCGCGGACGTCGCCGACGGATCCGCCGAAGCGCGTGAGGAGGACAACGACGACACAGACAGCGACCACGATCCCGTGGGCGCGTTCTTGCAGTGCCTGGAGCGCCAGCGCACCGTCGCGTTGCGCGACCGGTCCTGGGGCGCGTTCGACGAGCTGCGCGAGATTGCACAGAATTTCGAGCTGATCCTCGACGTGAACCTGGCCGGCACGGCGGAGAAGACGACCACGGAAAAGACGGTTGACCTTGCAGCACGGCGGATCGTATCGCTGCTATCGCAGCAGCAGCCGGTAGGCGGTATCCGCGGCGGCAATGTGAATCGCCGTCTGATCCAGCAGTTCCGCATGCCCGGCTATCCCTTCGTTCTTGTCGCGACCGACGTGCTGCAGGAGGGTGAGGATCTGCATACGTTCTGTTCGTCCGTGATGCACTACGGTATCGCGTGGACACCGTCGTCGATGGAGCAGCGTACCGGCCGCATCGACCGCGTTCGCTCACAGACCGATCGCCGTCTTGCGTCGCTGACCGCACCGATGCAGCCCGAGGATCGACTGCAGGTCTATTTCCCGTACCTGCCCGACACTGTCGAAGTGCTTCAGGTAGATCGTGTCCTGGAGCGCATGAACACCTTCCTGCACTTGATGCACGCTGGCTTGGTTGTGCCGGACCTGGATGAACAGCACATCGATATCACGCGCGAGTTCGCTGCTCCACGCCGGCGCGTCGAGGCGGTCGGCGGCGTACTCAGAAGCGCTTTTCCTCTGCCTGACTGGGCATTGCCGGGAAAGGCAGCGGCTTTTGTCGAGGCTGATCCGATGGTCGTGATGCGCGAGCGGTTCGCGAAGCTGCGCGTCGGCGTGCTCGGCGGCTTGTGCATCGATTGGGCCGGAGAAACGCCGCGCGGTGATCTGCTGGGGACGGCGATGCTCGGCAATGGCCGGGTGCAGCCGTTCAGTCTGCAACTGCGGACCGACCATGGCGACGCGTTCGTTCGCTGCATCACCGCGCTCGGGCGAGCGGAGTCGCGCGCCGGTCTGGACAAGATCGCGCAGCGTGTCGAGGCAACGTCGCTGCGGCTGGTCGCCTCGGCGACTCCGGTGGATCTCGTGTTCGACCTAACGGCCGAGGATGATGTGCTGCTCGGCGACGGTGCTTTCGACAGCGAGCGGGTCGGACTGCTGCTGCGCCGGGTGCTTCCACTGGCCGATTTTCTCGAGCATGCCCGGTTCGGCGGCAAGGATGACCTGCTGACGACAGTGCTCGCCGAACAGCTGGTGAGGGATGTGCCATGAGCCACCCTTGGCAGGCATGGTGCGCAGGTGATCTCCAGCTTGCGACGGACAATCGGGTCGAGGTGCGGTTTGCGCACGGGCGCGGCCATGTCGTGGAAGTGCAGGAGCGCGAGCGCGGCTACGAACTGACCTCGCTCGTCGTGGATGCAGCGGTGGCTGCCTTGTCGCCCTATGCTTGCGTCGAAGCCCTCTGGCAGCGCAATGGATCCGCGCGACTGGTCGGATTCCAGCGCGACGCGCACGGCAATATCGCCGCGCGCAGCTGGATCGCGAAGGCAGGACTGGTCGCTGCAGAGTTCCAGCGTATGGTTCGCCATGTCGCACAGGAAGCTGATCGTCTCGAGTACCTGCTGACCGGCGCGGACGAGGTTTGAATGCCCTGGCCGGTCGCGTGCGTCGATCTGGCGTACCCCGTTTCATTTCCTGGGTGAAATCCTGATCGCTGGCCGGGCGATTGAAGATCGGCGTCCTCGTTTCGGCTATCGTTGAAAGTCTATGGACAACATCCTGCTACGCCTCGTTTGCCTCCTGTTTGCCAGCCTCGCTTTGGCGCCGCGCGCGGCGAATGCCGCTACGCCGGCCTGCGCGGAACTGGCTGCGCAGCGCAGCGCTCTGGCCATCGCCGAACCACACGCTGCGCTGTGGCGAGCCGTGCTCGCGAACGCCATGCTCGATGTCGACCTGGCACCGGCGACGACCGCAGCCATCATCGACCTGAAGCGTGAGCTGGTGGCGCTGGTCGACGCCGAGGTGGGCTGCCTCGGCGCCGACGCGCGGCCGGATGCGACATTGCTCGACCGCACGCTTGCCGAGGCGCTGACGGCGGCATCTGCGGCATCTGCAATGACCAACGTTGCAGGGGACGAGGAGGCGCCGGCACTGCGGTTCGCATCACGCCGGGAGCACGATGGCGCGCTCCTCAGCGTCGTCGCGCAAATCGGCATCCCCTGCGGCTCCGACGCAGTGTGGCTCTTGTATGCGCCGCACGAAGGCGGCTGGCGCCGTGTGCTGCAGTGGACCAGCGCGCCGTATACCCGCATCGACGGCGCGTGGGAGGCGTTCCAGCACGCCGTTTCGCCTCGCGACGCCGACGGGCGCTGGTTTGCGGCGGTGTCGCATATCCGGCCCTGGTGCAGTTCGAGCTGGTCGACCATCGACTACACGGTGCTGCGTCCGGGCGCCGATGCTCATCGTCCGCTCGTGGTGCTGAGCGTCAGCGACAGTCTGTGGTGGGGTGGCGATGACATGGGGCGCCTGAGCGTCGATGCCGGCCATGCCGAACTGCGCTTCCGCGGCGCGAGCGTCGATTCGGATGTTCACAATCGCGAGTTCATCCGGCGCTATGACGTCTCGGGAACGCCGCCGCTGCGGGTCGCGCCGGTCGCGGATTCGCCGCGCGACTTTGTCGACGAATGGATCGTGTCGAGCTGGCTGGCGGCGCGGTTCTGGTCGTACCAGGCGTCTGCCACGGCGCTCGAGCGCGCGCACGCGCAGATGCAGGCCGTGCGCAAGGACGCGTCATTCGGGTTCGGCGACACGACCGCGTGCGCAGGTGGCGACGCGGTGCAGGTCGAGTTGCGCGACGGTGATGATGCGTCGTGGTTCTTTCGCGTGGCGGGCCGAAGCGACTACCGCATGGTTGCGGTTGCGCGGCAGGGAGATCCGCAGTGCGGCAAAGCCCTGCCTGCGACGCGCGAATAGCGCCGTCTCTGCGCAACGGTGTTCAGGCGTCCTGGCGTGAGTCCACCGCGGCGGTATGCGACGCGGGCCATGCGGTCGGATGCAACGAGGCGTTTGCGATGCCGGTTTCGGCGATCGCGCCGAACGGCAGGCCGGCGAGCCGGCACTGCACCCAGCGGATCACCGCGCCATGTGTGATGACGAGAGCGCGTCCGGCGCGCTGAGCGGCGACCGCATCGAGCGCGGCGGCGATGCGCCGGCCGAATGCGTCGAAGTCTTCGCCGCGTGGCGGCGGGTGCCGTTGCGGATCTGCGCGATAGGCGGCCAGTTGCGCCGCCTCGCTGCGTTCGAGATCGGCGATGGTGCGTCCCTGCCAGTCGCCGAAATGGTATTCGACGAGGCGTGCATCGAATTGCAGTGGCAGTCCACGCTTCACGCAAAACTCGCGCGCAAAATCTGAACAACGCCGCAAGGTGGACGAAACCACGAGCTCCCACGTGCCGCTGTCCGCCGCTGCGCGCGCCTGCTGCCAGCCGAGTTCGTTCAGCGGGTCGTCGATCTGGCCGCGATAGCTCGGCTGGCCGGTGGTGCCGTGACGCATCAGGTGCAGCGGCATCGGTTCACGCGGGTACGGCGTTCGGCGTTGAGGGCGTCGGCCGCGCTGCGTCGCGGGGTGCGCGGGCGGCTACCGGGTTGCTTTCGTGTCATTGGCGGTTGGAAACCCCAGCTTCGTCGAACGTCGCCATGCCGGCATGCAGTGCGCACGCCGCACGCAGCAGCGGCACGGCGACCGCGGCGCCGCTGCCTTCACCCAGGCGCAGGCGCAGATCCAGCAGCGGTGCGGCATCGAGCGCATCGAGCACGCGCGCGTGGCCCCGTTCGGCGGAGCGGTGGGCAAACAGCAGCCAGTCGCGGCAGCCGGGATGGATATGCACGGCCGAGAGCGCGGCGACGGAACTGATGAAGCCATCGACGAGAACCGTGATGCCGGCCTGCGCCGCGGCGATATACGCGCCGGCCAGCGCGGCAATCTCGAAACCGCCGAGACGGCGCAGGGATTCGACCGGATCGATCGCGAAGGCGCGGTGGAAGGCGACTGCCTGGCTGACGATGTCGGCCTTGTGGCGGATTCCGGCGGCGTCGAGCCCGGTGCCGGCACCGGCGAGCGCGTGCGGGCTCGCGTCGATCAGGCAGCAGGCCAGTGCGGTTGCCGCAGTGGTGTTGGCGATGCCCATTTCGCCGCCGATGAACAGCTGTACGCCGGCTCCGGCCGCCGCTGCAACGCTGCTGCGGCCGGCGTCGAGTGCGCGCTGCAGCTGCGCCGGCTCCATCGCCGGGGCATGCAGGAAATTGTGGCTTTGCGGCGCAATCCAGTCGCGCCGCACGCCCGGGAGCGGGCCCGGATCGTTGACCGTACCCAGGTGCACCACCTCGAGCGTCGCGCCGAGTTCGCTCGCGAGCACGCTGATGGCGGCGCCGCCGTTGGCGAAGTTGCGCACCATCTCGCCGGTGACGGCCTGTGGGAAGGCTGATACGTTTTCCGCCGCGATGCCGTGGTCGGCGGCGAAGATGCTGATCTGCACGGCGTCGACGCGCGGGCAGTCGCGCTGCTGCAGCCCGGCCAGGGTCACCGCGAGTGCTTCGAGTTCGCCGAGCGATCCGGGTGGCTTGGTCAGGCGGCCCTGGCGCACCAGCGCGGCAGCGCGTGCCGTTTCGTCGATCGCATGAGCCGGGTCGTGCAGCCAGTCCAACGACATCAGAGCGTTCCCTTGAGTACGTGCGGCAGTCCCGCGATGGTGAAGACGACGCGCTCGCAGCGTGCCGCCAGATCCTGATGCAACCGGCCGGCTTCGTCGACGAAGCGGCGCGTGAGTTCGCCCAGCGGCACCACGCCCTGGCCCACTTCATTGCTGACGAGGATGATCTCGCCCGGCAGTTCGCCGATGAGGTTGAGCAGCGCCGCGCGTTCGCGCGCGAACAGCGTCGTGTCGTGGCTGCACAGCAGGTTGCTGAGCCATAGGGTCAGGCAGTCGACCAGCACACAGCGTGCCGCATGGGTTTCGCGCTGCAGCGTTGCGGCGAGCAGCAGCGGTGTTTCACACACTGCCCAATGTGCCGGGCGGCGCCCGCGGTGATGCAGGATGCGTTGCGCCATCTCGTTGTCGCCGGCCGCGGCGGTGGCGATGTAGAGCACGGCGTCGTGGCGCGCGGCCAGGCGTTCGGCCAGCGCGCTTTTGCCCGAACGCGCGCCGCCGAGGATCAGGGTACGCACGAGGCCTCCGCGGCGGGGGCGCCGATGCCGAGCAGGCGTTCGAGTGCGGCGAGGTCCAGATGCTGCTCGATCGCATCGGCCAGCACGTCTAGGGCCTGTTCGCGCAACGCGTTGCGGTCGACCGACCGGGCGCCCGCGAGTCCGGCCCAGCGCAGCAGCGTCGCGCCGCTGTCGGGCGCGTCGAACAGGCCGTGCAGATAGCACGCAGCGATCTGGCCGTCGGCCGACTGCGCACCATCGCTGCGGCCGTCGTCCAGCTGCAGCACAGGGTGTTCCAGTGCCGCGCCGCGGCTGACGCCGCAGTGGATTTCATAACCGACGACGGCACTCGCGCGGTCGCCGAGCCGCAGCGTGCCGCTGACGTTGCGCAGCTGTTTGTGTGCTTCCAGCGTCGTTTCCAGCTCGAGCAGTCCGAAGCCGGCGCTGCTGCCGGGTGGGCCTTCGATGCCGAGCGGATCGTCGATGCGCGTGCCGAGCATCTGCAGTCCGCCGCAGATGCCGATGAGCTTGCCGCCGTAGCGCAGGTGTCTGTGCAGCGCCGCTTCCCAGCCCTGCGCGCGCAGCCAGGCCAGGTCGGCGCGCACGGACTTGGAGCCGGGCAGCACGATGAGGTCGGCCGCAGGAACCGGCTCGCCCGGGCCGACGTAGGAGAGCGCCACGTCCGGATGCAGCCGCAGCGCGTCGAAATCGGTGTGGTTGCTGATGCGCGGCAGGGCCGGCACCACGACACGCAGCGTTTCGTCGCCACCGCCGCCGTGCTCGCGCGGCAATGCATCCTCGGCGTCGAGATGCAGTCCCTGCAGGTAGGGCAGTACGCCGAGCACGGGCTTGCCGGTCTCGCGTTCGAGCCAGTCGAGGCCTGGCTGGAGCAGGGCGATGTCGCCGCGGAAGCGATTGATGACGAACCCTTTCACGCGCGCCTGTTCGCTGGCCGAGAGCAGCGCGAGCGTGCCGACGAGATGAGCGAACACGCCGCCGCGATCGATGTCGGCGATCAGGATCACCGGGCAGTCGACCGCTTCCGCATAGCCCATGTTGGCGATGTCGTTCGCGCGCAGGTTGATTTCCGCCGGACTGCCGGCTCCCTCGACGATGACGGCGCGGTACTGCGCGCACAGGCGGCGATGCGAGGCCAGCACCGCGTCCATCGCGACACGCTTGTAGTCGTGATAGGCGGCCGCCTGCAGGTTGCCGACGGCGCGGCCGTGGACGATGACCTGCGCCCCCGTGTCGCTGCAGGGCTTGAGCAGGATGGGATTGAAATCGCTATGCGGCGCGATCCCGGCCGCTTGCGCCTGCAGCGCCTGGGCGCGGCCGATCTCGCCGCCGTCGACGGTCACGGCGGAATTCAACGCCATGTTCTGCGGTTTGAACGGCGCGACCGCGATACCGCGCCGGTGTAGCCAGCGGCACAAGCCGGCGACCAGTGTGCTCTTGCCCGCATCGGAGGTCGTGCCCTGGACCATGAGCACGCCGGCGGTCGCGGCGGATCCGGCGGCTCGTGCGGGGTTCGGCGGGCTTTCGGTCGTCTGCGACGGCACCGACCGCGTCGGCGGCACGGCGTCCGGCATGGCTCGCGCGTCGGCGCGGAACGGATCGGCGTCGTCCTCGGCGCGCTCCGGCGCGGGCGCGGTGGGCACGGGTGGCGGTTCTTCCTCCCGGACCCGCCGTGCCGCGTTGCGCAGCGCCATGTCGAGCTGCTGCCAGCCGCCTTCGTCGCCCGGCAGGCCGACGCGCAGGCTGGGCGGCGACGCGAACAGGCGTGTCAATACCGCCTCGCGCGCGAGCGCCAGATGCCATTCCCTTGCATTGGGAATTTCTATCCATTGGAACAGATCGGTGCCGCCAACCGCCGTCAGCCCATGCAGCTGCAGCACCGTGCGCAGCCGTGCGGAGCGGGCGGCCAGCTGCGTGCGCGCTTGTGCCGGCCAGCCCGCATCGGCGAAGGCCTGAAGCAGCAGCCAGCGCGTGGGGGCAGCGACACACCACGGCCCCTGGCGCCGGCGCAGTTCGTCCAGCAGCGGCGGCGCGGCCAGCACGAAGCCCGCGCGCGCGCCGCCGAGACCGAAAAACTTGCCCGGGGAACGCAGCACGATCAGACCGTCGCGGTCGGTGAACGCGGCCAGGCTCTGCGCGGGCGTCAGGTCCATGAAGGCTTCGTCGACGACGAGCCAGCCGCCGCGCGCAGCGAGGCGCGCGTGCAGGGCGAGCAGCGCGGCGGCGGGCAGGCATTCGCCGGTCGGGTTGTTCGGGTTGACGAACACGACCACGTCGAATTCATCGGCGGTATCGAACAGCGCTGACGCCTCGAGTGTACGCACGTCATGGCCTGCCGCGGTCCAGGCGTGCGCATGCTCCGCATAGGACGGTGCGAGCACACCGACCCGGCCGGTTGTGCGCAAGGTCGGCAGTATCCGTATCGCTGCCTGCGTGCCCGCCACCGGCAGCGCGGCGTTGCAGCCGTAGTAGTCGCAGGCGGCCGCGTCGAGGCCGTCTTCGTCTTCGGGCAGCCGCGTCCAGGCCTCACGCGGAATGGCCGGCAGCGGCCAGCCCTCGGGGTTGATGCCGGTTGAAACATCCAGCCAGTGTTCCAGCGCGATGCCGTAGTCCTGCGCTGCGCGCCGCAGCCGGCCGCCGTGTTCGAGCATGTCAGAGCATTCCGATCAGGAGCAGCGCGACGAGCCAGATCGCGACGGCTCGGTAGAGCAAGTGTAGTGCGCGGCGGATCGCCTGCGCATCGGGCGCATCGCCCCAGCCCAGCGCGGGGCGCTCGTGCCAGTGCCCGTCATACGGCGCGCGACCGCCGAGCCGAACGCCGAGCGCACCCGCCCCGGCGGCCATGACCGGCCCGGCATTGGGACTGTCCCATGCGGCTGCCTGCTGGCGCCAGCAGGCGATAGCGCGCCGGCAGTGGCCGGCCAGCGCATAGCTCAGCGCGGTCAGGCGCGCGGGTATCCCGTTCAGCGCGTCGTCCAGGCGCGCGGCGAACCAGCCGAAGCGGCGGTAGCGCGCGTTGCGGTAGCCCCACATGGCGTCCAGCGTATTGGCGAGGCGGTACAGCACCACGCCGGCCGCACCGGCGACGACAAACCAGAACAACGCCGCAAATACCGCGTCGTTGCCATTTTCCAGCACGGATTCCGTGGCTGCCGCGGCGACCTGACTGGCATCGAGGTCGGCCGTATCGCGGCTGACGATGCGGGCAACCAGCCTGCGCGCATCGTCCATGTGCTCCTGTTCGAGTGCGGCTGCCACCGGCAGGGCGTGCTCGCGCAGGCTGCGCAGTCCGATCGCGAGGTACAGCACGACGATGCCGACCAGCGTCTGGAGAAGTTCCATGCGACTCAGCGCCCAGGCCAGCAGCAGCCACGGCGCGATCGCCGCGAACACGGCGAACGGCGCGCGCCCGAACCGGTCGGCGTACAGGTGCGTTTCGATCCACCGTGCATAGCGGCCGAACGCGACCAGCGGATGTGCGCGGCGCGGCTCGCCGAACAGATGGTCCAGCAGCAGCGCGCAGACGATGGATTCCCACACGGTCAAGGTTCCAGGGCTGGGGTTTGCTAAAGCTCTATGCCTTTCTGCGCCTTGATGCCAGCCTGATAGGCGTGCTTGACTACATTCATTTCCGTCACTGTATCCGCCACCTCGATCAATGCGGGCGGCGCGGCGCGTCCGGTGATGACGACATGCTGTAGCGGCGGCCGCGTGGTCAGCGCGGCGACGACCGCGTCCACGTCGATGTACTGGTATTTCAGCGCGATGTTGAGTTCGTCGAGCAGCACCAGGTCGAAGGCGGGATCGGCGAGCATGCTACGGGCGATGGCCCAGGCAGCACTCGCAGCGCGGATGTCGCGTTCGCGGTCCTGGGTTTCCCAGGTGAAGCCTTCGCCCATGACGTGATAGCTGACTTCGTCGGGGAAGCGCCGGAAGAAGGCTTCCTCGCCGGTGGCGAAGCTGCCTTTGATGAACTGCACGACGCCGACGCGCAGGCCGTGGCCCAGCGCGCGCGCAACCATGCCGAAGCCGGATGAGCTCTTGCCCTTGCCGTTGCCGGTCGTGACCACGATGACGCCGCGCTCGATCGTCGCGCGGGCGATGCCCGCGTCGACGACGGTCTTCTTGCGCTGCATGCGTTCGCGATGGCGCTGGGCCCGCGCATCGGCGTCATCGGCGCGGGCATCGCTCGCGCCGATGACGGTGTTTTCGCTCGGCGTGCTTTCGCGCGGGCCTTGTACCGGCGCGTCGACCTCACCGGTGCTCATCGGGCCTTGTTCATCGAACCGGCGCTCTTGTCGCCGAGGGCGATCACGCCGATCGCGTGGGCCACGCCGAATGCTGCTATGTAGGCCATGGCCACGCTGACGAAGCTCGGCATGTACTGCATGAAGCGCTGCACGAACTCGGCGAAATGCGGATCGGCGTAGCGGCCGCCCATCCAGTAGAACGAGCCGTTGGAGACGAGGAACGAGAGCAGGCAGCTCGCCAGCGCGATCAGGCCAGCTGGCAGCAGGGTGGAAAGAGTGGGCGTGTAGAACTTGTTCGCGTACAACGCGCCGCCGTACCAGAGCACGCCATAGGCGACGACGAGCATGGAATAGGCCGGCGTGACGCAGAAATCGCTGACGCCGGCCATGCTGATCGCGATGTAGTCGATGAGGCCGGCCTCGAGCATCAGGATCGGCAGCGCGACGGTGCCGGCCAGGTAGAAGCCCGCAACGAAGAAGATCGCCATCGACGCATCCGGCAGGTGCAGCGCGGCGCCGAAATGGTGGTAGCGCGTCGCCAGCATGAGCCCCATGAGGGCCAGCAGGATCAGCGATTGCTTTGCGGTGGGTAGAAACTTCATGGGCAGGAACTTCATGGACTACTCCTGGCGATCAAGGGTGAGCGATGTGTCCGGCGGGTGCCGCGGCGCCGAAGACCGGCTTCGACGCCGCGCATCGGTCTACTGCGCCGGGCGGTAGCGCAAGGTGAGGAAATAGCTGCGGCCGGCCTGGTTGTAGAACGCGGCGGTCTCGTAGTCGTGGTCGGCCACGTTGGAGACACGGCCCTGCAGCAGCCAGTCGGGCGAGAACGCGTATTCGGCACGCAGGTCGAGCGTGGCGTAGCCGCCGAGACGACGCGTGTTGCCGAGATCGTCGTAGCGTTTGCCCTGAGCATCGACGGTCGCGCCGATGCCGAAGGCGCCGAAACGGCGGTCGATGTCGATGCGGCCGGACTGGCGCGCGCGGCGCGGCAGCACATTGCCGTCGTTGCTGCCGCCGGAGGCGTTTTCCGGATCGAGCAGGGTCAGGCTGGCATTGAGCGCCCAACCGGCCAGGTCGACCGCCAAGCTGGCTTCCAGGCCCTGGATGCGCGCCTCGTCGACGTTGCCCGGGGCGAAGATCGCGGCGTCGTAGGCAATCAGGTCGTCGACACGCGTATCGAAGGCCTGCACTTCCCAGCGTCCGAGGTCGCCATGGCCGCGCAGGCCGATCTCGACGCTGCGCGATTCTTCCGGCTTGAGGCTGGCGTTGCCGAAGCCCGGGAAATACAACTCGTTGAAGGCCGGTGCCTTGAACGCGGTGCCGTAGTTGGCGATGAAGCGCAGCGTGTCGCTGAACGCATAGCCCCAGGCCAGGCCGCCGGTCGTGTGCGCGCCGAACTGTTCGTTGTCGTCGTTGCGCAGGCTGGCCTCGACGTCGTGTGCACCGGCCTTGCCCTGGTACTGGGCAAACACGCCGGTGACGCTGCGCGCGTCTTCGTCGTACGCCGTCGTGCCGTCGACTGCGTCGTTGACGTAGTCGGCACCGACGCTGAGCAGATGCTGCTCGGCGAAACCGATGTCGCCTTGCACCGAGTAGTTGTCGCGGCGTGTATTGAATTGACTCTGGAAGACGCCGCTGCCGAAGTTGTCGGAATCGTCGCGGCTCTGGCCGGCGCCGACACTCAGCACGAGGCGCTCATGCGCCTGCAGGCGCAGTCGCGTGCCGACGATCTGCTGGCGGTAGATCGATTCGTTGACGAAGCTGCCGTCATAGGCGTTGCGGCCTTCGGCGCGCAGCACGTTGGCCTGCAGGTCGCCGGCTTCGCCGAAGCGCCAGCCGCCGTTGAGTGTGACCGAGGAATTGCGGTACGGATCGTCGTCTGGCTCGTCGGTGAAGCAGCCCGCGCCCGGCGAGGCGCGGCCGCGGCAGGAGTTGAAGCCGTCGGTGTCGGCATGGGCGAGATGGGCAGCGAGCCAGCCCTGCTCGCTGTTGAGGCTCACGCCGGCAGTCGCTTCGCGTGTGTTGTCGCTGCCAACGGTGGCGCTGAAGTTCGGGCTGACGCCCTGGCCGCGGCCGCGGCGCGTGAAGATCTGGATCACGCCCCCGATTGCTTCGGAACCGTACAGGCTCGAGCGCGGGCCGCGGACCACTTCGATGCGTTCGATCTGCTCGACGGGCAGATCCTGGAAGGCGACGCTACCAGCCGTGGCCGAGCCCACGCGCACGCCGTCGACGAGCACGAGCAGGTGGTCGGATTCGGCGCCGCGCAGGAACAGCGAGGCCTGCTTGCCGGCGCCACCGTTGCTCGAGATCGATACGCCGGGCAGTCCGCGCAGAAGATCGATCAGCGAGCGCGCCTGCAGGCGCTCGATGTCCTCGCGTGTGATCACGCTGACGGGTGCGAGGCTGTCGTCGACGGTCACGGCGGTGCGCGTCGCGGTGACGATCACATCGTCGAGTGCGGGGATATGCGGGTCGGGTTCGGCGCGCAGGGGCGCGCAGGGCAGGGTCAGGAGCGCGGCAATGGCCGCGCAAAGCGTCGTACGGTGCATGAAGATTCCTCCGCGCTCACCCGCGCGGTCGAACAGCGAAAAAATTCGATGCGCGGAAGGAATGAGCAGCGGAGACTGAGCCGGGGGCACGTTCACCGCGGCGCCGCCCTCCGCAGCACCACCAGGACCGGCGCGCGAATGCGCGTCTGGACCGCTGCAGGCCGGTCTCCGGACTCACGAGTTGGAGCAAGGGCTCCGGACGCGGCGCCTTCCCGGATCGCTCCAGTGGCGTAGTGCCGCGCTTGACTCGTTTACCGTTGCGGGGGCAGTGCCGGGATACACACCGGCTTCCCGTTTAAGCGTCTGGACGGCCAACCGTCTTCGCGCCACCTGAAGCGGCGCGGATGGTAGCAGGCTGCAACGGTGGGCGCCATTTGCGCCCCAGGGGAAGCTCAGAACTAGTCCTGATACTACCGCTCCTGCACTCAGCGCCCGATCTCCACAGCGCCGCCAAACGCCTGCCGTGCAGGCATCTGGTCGCCGGAGACTCATGCGTCGGCACGCTACCGCGTTCGCGCCCGCTCCAGCATCTGCCGGGCGTGCGCCAGCGTTTCCTTCGTGATCTCGATGCCACCGAGCATGCGGGCGATTTCGTCGCGGCGGGACTTTTCGTCCAGCGCCTCGATGCGCGTGAAGGTCTGCCCGTCGGCGGTCTGCTTGCTGACGCGAAAGTGCTGGTGGCCCTGCGCGGCGACCTGTGCAAGATGTGTGACGCACAGTGCCTGGCGCGAGCCGCCGAGGCGGCGCAATTTCTGTCCGACGACTTCAGCGACGGCGCCGCCGATGCCCGAGTCGACTTCGTCGAAGACCATGGTGCCGACATCGTCGAGGCCCAGCGCGGCGACCTCGATGGCAAGTGATATGCGCGACAGTTCGCCGCCCGAGGCAACCTTGCGCAGTGCACGCGCCGGCTGGCCCGGATTCGCACTGACGAGGAATTCGCAGCGCTCGGCGCCGAGCGCATCCGGATCGTCCTTCGCCGCGGGCTCGAGCGCGATTTCGAAGCGGCCGTCGCTCATGCCGAGCTCGCCCATGAGTGCGCTGACTTCCGCGGCCAGGCGCTGCGCGGCGGCGGCGCGCGAAGCGCTCAACTGCGCGGCGGCCTTGCGGTAGTCGGCGGCCGCGGCGCCGCGTTCGCGCTCCAGGTCCTGGCGCAGCGAACCGGCATTGCGCAGTTCGTCGACCTCCAGACGCAGCTCTTCGGCGCGCGCCTTGAGCTCATCCATCGGCAGGCGGTGGCGGCGCGCGAGTTCGTGCAGCTTGGACAACTGGTTTTCGGTCTCGAGCAGGCGCTCCGGATCCAGTTCCAGCCCGTCCTGGTAGCGCGACAGTGCATCGCCGGCTTCGCCGAGCTGGATCTCGATGCTTTCGACGAGTTCGACCGTCACGGCCAGCGACGGGTCCAGCTCGGCCAGGCGGGCCAATTCCTGGCGCGCGCGCGCGAGCGAGCGGCGCACGGCGAATTCGCTGTCGCCGTCGATGAGCTCGGCGACGCTGGCACTGCCGTTGACGAGCTGGCCTGCGTTGGCCAGGCGCCTGTGCAGGTCGTTGAGTTCGGCGAGCTGCGCTTCGGTCAGGGCATGGCGGTCGAGATCCTCGAGCTGGCGCTCGAGTCGGGCGAGGTCTTCGCCGCTGTCGCCGGCGTTGCCCAGCGACGCCATGCGCTGGCCGAGCTCGCGCCAGCGCCGGGCCGGCTGGCGCACCGCCGCGAGCGCATCGGCGTGGCCGCCGAAGGCGTCGAGCAGCTGCAGCTGATGGGTGCGGTCCAGCAGGGCCTGGTGCTCGTGCTGGCCGTGGATCTCGATCAGGTGTCCGGTCAGCGCCGAGAGCTGGGACAGGGTGACAGGGCGGCCGTTGATCCAGGCGCGCGAACTGCCCTCGGTACGGATCACGCGGCGCAACCGGCAGGCGCCTTCGTCATCGAGTTCTTCGGCCGCCAGCCAGTCACGCGCGGCGGGCGAATCCGACAGGTCGAATTCGGCGGTCAGTTCGGCGCGCTCGCAGCCGCTGCGGATCACACCGGCGTCTGAGCGGCCGCCGCTGAGCAGCAGCAGTGCGTCGACCAGCAGGGACTTGCCGGCGCCGGTTTCGCCCGTCACCACGCTTAGGCCGGGCTGCAAGGCGATGTCGGCCTCGCCGACGATGGCAAAGTCCTTGACGTACAACGAGCGCAGCATCGCGTTTTCCGACGGCATGGCGGGCGCGCATGCTAGCGCGAAGCCGTCGCATCTCCCAAGACTGGGGAGGCTTTGATGGCGTCGCCTGGTTGGCGACACCGGTTCCCCGCGACCCTGGCCGGACGCGGATGCGGCTTCGTTCGTTGGGGGGTGTGATGAATAGGACGGGCGTTCGGCTATGCTGCTGACCCATGTCGCGACACTCTCCCCATCTTCCGCTGGACCCGCGCGCGCGGCAGTTGCTGCGCACGCTCGTGTCGCAGTACGTGGCGGAGGGGCAGCCGGTAGGGTCGCGGGCCCTGGCGCGGTCGTCGGGGCTGGACGTGAGTGCGGCGACCATCCGCAATGTCATGTCGGATCTCGAGGAACTGGGGCTAGTCGCCGCGCCGCATACGTCGGCCGGTCGCATACCGACCGTGCAGGGGTATCGCGTGTTCGTGGACTCGCTGCTCGAAGTGCGCCCGCTCGGCGAGCCGCAGGTGGAAGAGCTGCGGCGCGAGCTGCCGGCGACGGCGACGACGCCGGACCTGCTCAACAGTGCCTCGTCGCTGCTGTCCCAGGTCAGCCATTTCGTCGGTGTGGTGACCGTGCCGCAGCATCAGGAAGTCCCGTTCCGGCACATCGACTTCGTGCCGCTGGACCAACGCCGCACCCTGGTCATCCTGGTCTTCGTCGACGGTCAGGTGCAAAACCGGGTCATCGAGCTGGAACGCGCCTATTCCGCCAGCGAACTGGAACAGGTCGCGAATTTCCTCAATGCGCAGTTTTCCGGCCAGCGCCTGGACGAGATCCGCCTGCGCCTGCTGCGCGAGATGCAGGAAACCAGCACCCAGATGACGCGGCTGATGACCACGACGGTGGAGCTGGCCCAGGCCGCGTTCCAGAGCAGCGCGCCGCAGCCGGATATGTTTGTCGCTGGCCAGACCAACCTCATGGACGTGCACGACCTGTCCAACCTCGACCGCCTGCGCGAACTGTTCGACGCCTTCCAGCGCAAGCGCGACCTGCTCGCCGTGCTCGAGCGCTGCGCCCGGGCCGAGGGCGTACGTCTGTTCATCGGCGAGGAGTCGGGTTTCGCGGCGCTGGACAACTACAGCCTGGTCACCGCGCCTTATGGCGTGGGCGGCCGCGTACTGGGCGTGCTCGGCGTGATCGGGCCGACCCGCATGGCCTACGAGCGCGTGATCCCGCTGGTGCAGGCGACCGCTCATATCCTGTCCGGCGCCTTGAACCGCAACCAGGCGCCCCAATAGCGTCGGGACTTGTCAATCCGTATCATGCCGCGCCCTTGCGGGACGATCCGTAACGATCGGTCCTGCGTCCCGTGGGGACGGGAAGCACACTCGCTGGAGAATCCATGCAAAACAACGAATCGACCGGTACAACGGGCGCAGAAGAAGGCTTGTCGGCGGCGGAAGCCGCGCTGAACGCCGATCTGGAAGCCCTGAGCCAGCAGCTCGCCCAGGCGGAGACCGCCGCGGCCGAGATGCGCGACACCCTGCTTCGCGAGCGCGCCGAGCTGGAAAACCAACGCCGCCGCCTGCAGCGGGATCTGGAACAGGCGCGCAAATTCGCCAACGAGCGCCTGCTTTCTGACCTGCTGCCGGTCTGCGACGGCCTGGAAGGCGGGCTGGCGGTCGAAACCGCCGACGTCGCCGCGATGCGCCAGGGTCTGGACCTGACCTACAAGGCGCTGCTCAAGGTCGCCGAGTCCAACGGCCTCAAGGCCCTCAAGCCGACCAACCAGCCGTTCAATCCGGAACTGCATCAGGCAGTCAGCCTGGTCGACAGCCCGGCGCACGCGTCCGGCACCGTGGTGAACACGTTGCAGACCGGGTACGTGCTCAACGACCGGCTGCTGCGTCCGGCCATGGTCGTGGTCGCGAACTGAGATTTCCGTGAGGCGGGCAGAGTGCGCGGACGGGATCTTGAATAAGCGCCGCGCGACTACAAATACCGCCGCAGCAACGATCCGGCAGGGTCGAAGAATCAATTCGAGGAGCTAAGCAATGGGCAAAATCATCGGCATCGATCTGGGCACGACCAATTCGTGCGTGGCGATCATCGAAGGCGGTACCGCGCGCGTCATCGAGAACTCCGAAGGCGACCGCACCACCCCCTCGATCGTCGCGTTCACGAAGGACGGCGAAACGCTCGTCGGCGCGTCGGCCAAGCGCCAGGGCGTGACCAACCCCAAGAACACCTTCTACGCGGTGAAGCGCCTGATCGGCCGCAAGTTCACCGATGCGGAAGTCAAGAAAGACCTCGACCTGGTGCCTTACGGCATCGTCGCGCACGACAACGGCGACGCCTGGGTCGCGACCAGCGACGGCAAGAAACTGTCGCCACAGGAAATCTCGGCCAAGATCCTCATGAAAATGAAGAAGACGGCCGAGGATTTCCTTGGTGAACCGGTTACGGAAGCTGTGATCACCGTGCCGGCCTACTTCAACGATTCGCAGCGCCAGGCGACCAAGGACGCCGGCCGCATCGCGGGTCTGGAAGTCAAGCGCATCATCAACGAGCCGACCGCGGCGGCGCTGGCCTATGGCCTGGACAAGGCGGGCAGTGGCAAGGACAAGAAGATCGCGGTCTATGACCTCGGCGGCGGCACGTTCGACGTGTCCATCATCGAGATCGCCGAGATCGACGGCGAGAAGCAGTTCGAAGTGCTCGCGACCAACGGTGATACTTTCCTCGGCGGCGAAGACTTCGACAAGCGCGTCATCGACTATCTCGTCGAGGAATTCAAGAAGGACCAGGGCATCGATCTGCGCAACGATCCGCTCGCATTGCAGCGCCTCAAGGACGCGGCCGAGCGCGCGAAGATCGAGCTGTCGTCCTCGCACCAGACCGAAGTCAACCTGCCGTACGTGACGGCGGATGCTTCGGGCCCGAAGCATCTGAACATCAAGCTCACGCGTGCCAAGCTCGAAGCGCTGGTGGACGACCTGGTCAAGAAGACGATCGAACCGTGTCGCATCGCGCTCAACGATGCGGGTCTGCGTATGGCCGACATCACCGAAGTGATCCTGGTCGGCGGCATGACGCGCATGCCCAAGGTGCAGGAAGCGGTGAAGGACTTCTTCGGCAAGGAGCCGCGCAAGGACGTCAACCCGGATGAAGCTGTCGCTGTCGGCGCGGCGATCCAGGGCGGCGTGCTGGGCGGCACCGTGAAGGACGTGCTGCTGCTCGACGTGACCCCGCTGTCGCTGGGCATCGAGACGGCCGGTGGCGTGTTCACCAAGCTGATCGAGAAGAACACGACGATCCCGACCAAGGCCTCGCAGATCTTCTCCACGGCCGACGACAACCAGACCGCGGTCACCGTGCACGTGCTGCAGGGCGAGCGCGAACGCGCCAGCGCGAACAAGTCGCTCGGCAAGTTCGACCTGTCCGGCATCGAGCCGGCACGCCGCGGCACGCCGCAGATCGAAGTCGGCTTCGACATCGACGCGAACGGCATTCTGCACGTGCAGGCCAAGGACAAGAACACCGGCAAGGAACAGCGCATCGAGATCAAGGGCAGCTCGGGCCTGTCGGACGACGAGATCCAGCGCATGGTCCGCGACGCGGAAGCCAACAAGGAAGAAGACAAGAAGTTCCATGAGCTGATCGCCTCGCGCAACAAGGCGGACCAGCTGGTCCATGCGACGCGCGACGCGATCAAGGAGCATGGCGGCAAGGTCGCCGACCACATGGGCCGCATCGAGGAAGCGCTGAGCGATCTCGAGAAGGTCATGAAGGGCGACGATAAGGCCGCGATCGACTCACGCACGACCAAGCTTGAGGAAGTCGCGCAGCCGCTGTTTGCCGCGGCGCAGGGCCAGGGCGGCGATGCCGGTCCGCAGGCCCAGGCCGACACCAGCGGCGCGGCGCAGGACGACGTCGTCGATGCCGAGTTCACCGAAGTCAACGACAAGAAGTAAGACGCTTTCCCGCTGAAGACAAGACGGACAGTCCGAACGGCTGTCCGTTTTGTTTATTCAGGCAATGAAATCGAAACCAGGGGATTGCCGGCATCGCGGCAAACATGACTATGGCCAAGCGCGATTACTACGAAATCCTCGGCGTCGAAAAGACCGCCGGCGAGGACGACCTCAAGAAAGCCTTCCGCCGTCTGGCGATGAAGTACCACCCGGACCGCAATCCGGACGCCGACGCGCAGGAGAAATTCAAGGAGGCCAAGGAGGCCTACGAGATCCTCTGCGACAAGCAGAAGCGCGCGATGTACGACCAGTACGGGCATGCCGCGTTCGAGCAGGGCATGGGCGGCGGTCGCGGCGGCGGCTTCCACGGCGCCGATGTCGGCGACATTTTTGGCGACATTTTCGGCGACATTTTCGGCGGCGGCCGCGGTGGCGGACGTCCCCGGCGTGGCTCCGACCTGCGCTACGTGATCGAGCTGGACCTCGAAGAAGCTGTGTTCGGCGTCGAGCGGACGATCGAGGTGCCGACCCTCGTCGGCTGCAAGACCTGCAATGGTTCCGGCAGCAAGGACGGAAAGACGTCCACCTGCTCGACCTGCCGCGGCCATGGCCGCGTGCGTATGCAGCAGGGCATCTTCTCGGTGCAGCAGGTCTGCCCGCACTGCGCCGGCAGCGGCAAGGCGGTCGCCAATCCGTGCAAGGACTGCCGCGGCGAAGGCCGCGTCGAAGACGAGCGCGCCCTGCAGGTGAAGATCCCCGCCGGCGTGGATTCGGGCGACCGCATTCGTCTGGCCGGGCAGGGTGAAGCCGGTCCCGCCGGCAGCGAGCCGGGCGACCTGTACGTCGAAGTGCGCGTGCGCGAGCACGGCATCTTCCAGCGCGAAGGCGACGATCTGTACTGCGAAGTGCCGATCCGCTTTACCCAGGCGGTGCTCGGTGCCGAACTCAAGGTGCCGACGCTGGAGGGCGAAGCCACCATCACGCTGCCGCAGGAAACCCAGACCGGCAAGCTGTTCCGCTTGCGCGGCAAGGGCGTCAAGAACGTTCGCTCCGGCCGCCTCGGCGACCTGCATTGCCGCGTCGTGATCGAGACGCCGGTCAAGCTGACCAAGCGCCAGCGCGAGCTGATGGAAGAACTGGAAAGCACGTTCGAAGGTGCCGAGCCCGGCGCGCACACACCACGGGCGAACTCGTGGTTCGACGGCGTCAAGCAGTTCTGGGAACGCATGACTTCCTGAGGGTGGGAATGGGGAGTCGGGAATCGGGAATCGTAAGAGCGGAGCGGGACAACGCTCAGTGAGCGAGCGCGCATCCTGGATGGCTTCGCTTCGCCTTGAACGGTTCCCCATTCCCCATTCCCGCACCAGACACAAAAAAGCCCGTCAACCAGAAACCAGGGGGAGGGATCCTGGCGTCGTTGGTGATTGACGGGCTGAAAACGTGCGGCCGCCGTCAGGGGCGGCCGGCGTTGTTATGAAGCGGGAAGCGACGACTTATTCGGCGGCGGCCGGCTTGGCTTTCGGCTGACGCTTGGCCTTGGGTGCGGCGGCCGGCTTGCTGGCGGCGGTTGCGGTGGCGCGGGCCGGCTTGACGTTCAGTTTGCGGATATCGCGAGACAGGGCTTCGACGCGCTCGGCGATTTCGTTGAGTTCCTTTCGGCCTGGTACGCCGAGCTTGCCGAGCGCGCGCGAAACGCGCTCCTCGAAGACTTTTTCCAGTTTGTCCCAGGTTTCCTGGGTACGTTCCTTGACCTGGCTGACGCTGCTTTCGACGGCGCCGCGTACTTCGTCGGCCTTGCCCAGAGCGAGCTTGCGGGTCTTCTGCTCGAGGCTGGTGCCTTCGCGCACCAGCGTGTCGAACAGCTTGGTGCCTTCTTCCTGCGCCTTGGCGAATGCGCCGAGGCCGGCGAGCCAGATCTGCTGGGCGGATTCCATGATCGACTTGCCCAGGTGGTCCGCCGATTTCGGCGACGACTTGTCCTTGGACTTGGCTTTCAGTTTCGGTTTGCTCATACGATGCTCCTCGTGTGGGACTCCCGGTACGCCAATACGCCCAAGATTGCGAAGCAGTCTCGGGGCGGGGGCTAGAATATTCACACTATGCAAACCCCGCGTCGTGCGGCGCGCCGCGTGCGCAGCGCGGTCTGCATCGCTTGCGGCGCTGAATTTTTACTATGTTCCTTAGTGAAAATTTATGAATGTGACTGTCTTTGCGCGCCCGAGTGTCGGTGCGGCGACACCGCGACATGGCCGACCAGCCCTTCGAGCTCGTCCAGCGCCGTCCGCAGGCGCTGCGTCACGGCGCTGCGCCGCGTCGGTGCGTTGCGCAGGCCGTCATGAATATTGCGGTTCGTATCCGCGAGGATGGCCTCGTCCAGCACCAGCCCGTGGCGCGCCAGCAACGGCGCAAGGTCGTCACGCCGCGCGCGTAGGTCGGCCAGGGTGGAGCGGTAGGCATGCTCGGCGACCTGCAGCCGGTTGGCGTAGCTGAAAACGTTGGTGAAGAACATCCGCGCATCGTCCGGGTTAGGTTCGAACAGAACGACGTCGGACTTCGGATAGTGTCGCTTGTACTTGGACAGGCTGGCCTGCATGCGCGACTGCAGCAGCGTGCGGAAGGTCTGGGACAGCACTGCGGGCAGCCCCTTGTCGATCAGGCTGCCGGTTGGGTCAGTGCCGCTCGCCTGTGCGCTAACCGCGTCGAAGGGCACCATCGGGTTGATGCCGATGACGAGATCCGCACCCTGGTCGAGTGCGACCGAGGCATGCAGGGTGCGCTGCAGCGCGCCGTCGACGTAGAGCTTGCCGCCAATGCGCACCGGCGGGTAGAGGCCGGGAAGGGCAGAGCTGGCCTGGATCGCGCGCGAAATCGGCACGTCGTCGAAGCCGGGTGCGCCAAAGCGCACAGCCTTGCCGCTGTCGAGTTCCACCGCGATCACGAACAGCTTGCGCGGCAGCGTGCGGAAGTCGTTGCTGCGGCCCTCGCGCGTGAACAGAGCGCGCAGGAAGGCTTCGATCGACTCGTTGTCGAACAGTCCCGTCGGCAGCAGGCTGCCCAGACGCAGGAGGTTGTCGGTCACGCTCTGCCGCAGCGGATTGCGCGCGAAATCGGCGAGCCATTCGGCGAGCACGCGCGGCGTGCGCCCGGCGCGGCGCAGATATTCCGCCAGCGCCGGCTGCACGAACAGGTCGGGCGAGAAGCGTGCTTCATGCGAGTCGCCGGTCAGGAAGATGCGGCACATCTCGGCGGAACTGAACTGATTGGCGAGACCCGCGACGATGAAGGCGCCGGAGCTCACGCCAACGTAGGCACCGAGTCCGTTCGCGTCGAGGCCGGTGATCGCATCCTCGATCGCGCGTAATGCGCCCAGTTCGTACATGCCGCCGATCGGACCGCCGCCGGCAACGGCCAGTCCCAGGCGGGGTTCGCGACGCGGTCGGGGCGGCTGGCTGGCGGCCTGGATGACGAGCATGGCAATCCGGAGTTGAGGCAACTGACCGATTGTAGGCGCGTACCGTCGGTGCGCGCCGGTTGCGGGGTACGGGTATCGGCTGCGCTACGCCACGCCGAAATGCTGCACGAGCCGCTTCGCGATTTCCTTTTCCACGGCCGGCTTGAGCATGGACAGCAGAAACCCGAGTTCGGCGGTCACATGGACCTGCCCTTTTTCCAGCGCGATCTTGCCGTTCACGCCGGAGCGCTCGAAGTGCAGCACGTCGCCTTTCCAGCCCCAGGTGAGATCGAATTTCTTCGAGATTTCCTCGGCAACTTCGGTGACCGCGACCTTGGCTTCCTTGACGGGTTTTGCGTGCTTGTGACGGATATCGATCGAAGGCATTGCTGGATTCCGCGATAGGAGTTTGCAGGCTTGTGGCCCGGGAGCTTTGCTCTATGATGCCCGAGGCCGCGTAGACGGTGTGACGCAGTGCCGCATGCGGCCAGGATTGCGGCGTCGGCGCGCATTTCAAGCGAGAGGGTCGCGGAGCGAACGAATCCTATGGTGAAGCGAGCCGTTGTTTTCGGAGCCACCGTGAGCCAAGGGAGTGAAGTGTGGTCGCTCAGGACCGCAGGTTCTGGCCACGCTGAATGCCTACCGGGCCGGACCGGCCAAATGCCTGCAATGCCGGCATTAGCGTGGCTTGGGGAGATCGGGTGCAGATCCCAGGAGCGGCATCCCGCCGCGTTGTCCGGAACTTTCCGATGGGGTGGAACGACGTGCATCTGAGATTCCTCTTCCGGGTGGGTTTGCTGCTGGGGTCCAGTGCCGTGTCGGCGGCGACCATCGAAGGCCAGGTCACGCTGACGCTCGACGGCAAGCCGCTGCGCGCCGAGGAAGCGGCCGAGGCCGTGGTCTATTTCCGCCCCGCGGTACCGGTGCCGGTCGCAGCGGCGAAGAAGCCGGTCGAGATGATCACGCTGCGCAAGCAGTTTTCGCCGCGCATCCTGCCGGTTACCGTCGGCACCGAGGTGCGCTTTCCGAACCAGGATCCCATCCTGCACAACGCGTTCTCGACGTCGAAAGACAATGGCTTTGACATCGGTCTGTACGGACAGGGCGAGGGCAAGGCCCAGCGTTTCGACCATGCGGGCTATGTGCGCGTCTACTGCAATGTGCATCATTCCATGGTGGGGCATATCCTCGTGCTCGACACGCCGTTCTTCGCTCGACCCGATGCACAGGGCCGGTTCCGTCTGAAGGATCTGCCGGCCGGGAAGGGCGACCTCGTGGTCTGGCTCGACCGGGCCACGCCGTGGCATGTGCAGCTCGTTGCCGGCAAGACCGAGCCGCTCGCGGTGACGCTGGAACTCGCGCAGAAAAAGATTCCTCCGCACATGAACAAGTTTGGCAAGCCGTATGGCAGGAGCAGTGATGGCGGCTATTGAACGCGGCGGACGCGGAGCCGAGCGGCGTCGGAACGGCGGCTACGGCGCCGGCATGCACCAGGCCGGATTCGCCCTGCCGCTGGCGATCCGTTTCTTTCTCGCCACGGCCTTGCTGATCGTGCTCGCGGTCAGTGCCGCGATCGTCGTCACCTACGTGCAGGGCAAGCGCATCGCCGACCGCGCCATCGGCAAGACCCTGACCACGAGTGAAGCGGCCCAGCGCGAGTTCGAGCAGCATCGTCTGGAGCAGCTGGAGCTGAGCTTGCGCCTGGTCGCATCCGACGCAAGCTTCGTCAAATACATCGCCGATGCGAACAGCGCGAGCAACCTGCCGGGCCTTGGCGGCGACGCGGCACCCGACACGATGTCGATGCGCGACCTGCTCAACGACCGGCAGAAGGACATCGGCTTCAGCCTGGGCATTCTGCTCGACGGCAAGGGCGAGGTGCTGGCGCGGACCGATCAGACCGAAGCCTTCACGGAATCCCTGGCCGGCGACGCGCTGGTGGCGCCGGCCCTGGCCGAGGTGCGGCCGCTCAGCGGTTACTGGCGCCTGGATGCCAGGCTCTACCAGGCCGCCATCGTGCCGCTGGCGCAGGACCAGAACGTGGTCGGTTTTCTCTTGCTGGCGCAGGCTGTCGACGACACGCTCGCGCGCAAGGTCGCCCAGGTCAGCGGCGCGGAAATCGCGTTCTGGATGCCGCTTGGCGGCAAGCCGACGCTGGTCGCCACCTCGCTCGACGCGCCTCTCGCCAATCAGTTGCGCGAGGTCGTCGCCGCGAGCAGCAGTGTGCTCACGCCGACCGGGGCGGGTGGCGGCCAGCACGTCGATCTCGGCGGTCAGGACTGGGTCGCGCGGCTCGCGCCGACCGCGGCGAAGGACGCCGCAGATCTCGGCGATGTCATGGTGCTGGCATCCTCGGATCAGGTCATCGCGAGCTATCGCGCCATCCTCAACAGCGTGCTGCTCGGCGGACTCGTCACGCTGCTGCTCGCGCTGCCGCTGTCCTACCTGATTTCCAAGGGCATCCTGCGACCCGTGTCGGCCATGGCGAGTGCGGCCGAACAGGCGGCCGCCGGCAATTTCCAGACCCGTCTGGGCACCCAGGGCAGCGATGAACTGGCGCGCCTGTCGCGTGCGTTCGACTCGCTGCTGTCGGACCTGCGCGAGAAAAGCGACATGGAAGGCTATGTCGGCAACCTCGCGCGCTTCCTGCCCGAGCCTGGGCAGGAAGGATCGGGCGTTGCCCTGCATACGCAGCCGCTCGCGCCCGTGGTTCCGGCGCGGCGCGAGGTCGCGGTGCTGCTCGGCCTGGAATATCGCCACCTGCTGACGCAGTCGGCACAGCTGCCGCCGGATCAGATCGTCGACGACAACGCGCAGGTGCAGGCGCGGCTCGCCGCGGCCGTCGGCGCTGGACTCTGCCTGCGTGGACCGGGTGCGCGCTGGACACTGGCGTTCAGCGGCCCGCAGCGCATGGCCGATGCGCTGGCCGTTCTGCGCGACGAGTTTGCCGTCTCGCCGGCGCCTGCGGCGGCGCTGGCCGACGGTGCGGTCGTGCTGGCCGATGCGGTTGACGGCGCGCGGCTGATCGGCGCAGTGCAGGTGCAGATCGACCGGCTGCTCTGCGACGCCGCACCAGGCCAGGTGCTGGCCGGCCGTAGCAGCGGTGAAACCCTGCGCAGCGAGTTCGGTGCCGATGCGGTAGCCGTGGCCACGGGTGGTTTCAGCGGCAAGCAGTATTACGCGCCGACCGGTGCGCTGCTGCAGCGCCTGCCCGCAGCGCTGTCTCGGGCAACCGAGGACGAATCATCCGCCACCGTACCGCGCGGTACAGCCGTGACACCGCCGGCCGCATCGCGCAGTACGCCGCCGCCGCCGGCCGCGCGCAGCGTGCGCGACACCGGCGAGCTGGCGCCGGGTGCAACGCTGGGCGGTCGCTATCGTGTGCTGTCGGTGCTCGGCGCGGGTGGAATGGGCGTTGTATACAAGGCGCACGACCTCGATCTCGACGATGTCGTCGCGCTGAAGATGCTCAAGCCCGGCGCACTGCTCGACGCGGAACAGCTCGATCGCCTCAAGAGCGAGATCAAGCTGGCCCGGCGTATCACGCATCCCAACGTGTTGCGTACCTTTGATTTCGGCGAGGTCAATGGGATGCCGTACATTTCGATGGAGTACGTGCGCGGCATGACCCTGCGTTACCTGCTGCGCGAAGCCAAGCGCGTGCCGTATTCGGCTGGCCTGCGCATCGCGCGCCAGCTCGCCGCCGGTCTGGCGGCGGCGCACGAGGTCGGCGTGCTGCATCGCGACATCAAGCCGGAAAACCTGATCCTCGAAGCCAACGGCAACGCCAAGCTCATGGATTTCGGCATCGCACGGCCAGTGCGCCGCGCAACGCCCGGGCATACCCAGCCCGGGACCTTCCTCGGTACGCCGAACTACTGTGCGCCCGAGCAGCTCGCCGGCGAGGAAGTGGATGAACGTGCGGATATCTATTCCTGCGGCGTTCTCATGACCGAGATGTTCTGCGGCGCGCTGCCGTTCACCGGGTCGAACACGATGGAGATCTATATGGCACAGATGCAAGCCGAACCGGTACGGCCTTCGACGCTGTGGCCTGACATTCGCCCCGAGCTCGAGACGCTGATCCTGCGCTGCCTCAAGCGCAGCGTGGCCGAGCGTCCGGCCAGTGCGGCCGAACTGGCTGCCACGCTCGCGCAGCTGAGGGCCTGACCATGCGCATGTCGGCGGCAACGATGCGCAACGGCCTGGCCGCTCTGCTGCTGCTCACGGCGGCGTGGACCGGCGCGGCGCCGGCCCAGGACAGCATTCTCGACGCGAGTGCCGACGAAGCGGCGCAACCGCCGCAGCGTTGGAGTTGGTTCGGCGATCTGCTGCTGCGCTACGGCCACGTCGAGGGCCTGCCCAACGACCGTACGGTGAGCCGCTGGCGTGGTCGTGGCCGGCTCGGCGGCGAGTTCGCCGTGATGCCCGAATTGAGTTTCGGCGCCGCGATCGAACTGGCCCAGGGCAGCGATGACAACGCCGACAACCGCATCAACAACGACAACGAGCGCAGCGATCACGCCAACGTCGACCAGTTCTGGCTGCGCTGGCAGCCGGGTGAGCACACGCGCGTGTTGGTCGGCAAGGCAGCGCTTCCGCTGGAGCTGTCGCCGCTGACCTGGGATGCGGACCTGCGCCCGGCCGGCGTCAGTCTCGACCAGTCATTCGTCCTGGGCGACTACAGCCGCCTGCAACTGGTCGCCGGCGGTTTCGCCGCACAGCATCTTTACGACGACGACACACGCATCGCCGCGGTGCAACTGGCCTGGCGCTGGCGCGAAGGCGCGCCGACTCAGGCCGCCGTGTTGCTGAGCTATCTCGATTTCTCGGATCTCGGGCAGCTGACTCGGCAGGGACTCACGCGCACCAATCGTCGCTTGCCGGCCAACGGGCCGCTGCTCAGCGACTACCGGCTGCTCGATCTGCAACTGGTCGGCCGTACCGCGTTCGGAGACTGGCCGCTGGAAGCGCGGGTGGATCTCGTGCGCAATCTCGGTGCCGACGACCAGCGCGACGGCGCGCGCTTCAGCCTCGTGCTCGGCAGCCGCCTGCGTCCGGGAGGCTGGGAATTCGGCTATTCCAACCAGCGAATACAGCGCGACGCCGTGCTGGCCGCATTCAACGAAGATGACTGGTGGTTCCACAGTTTTACGCATGGCTTCATGCCGTGGATCGGCTATGGCATCGACGAACACTGGAACCTACGACTGGCTGGCTTTCGCGAACAGCGCAACGGGCTGCCGCGCTCCACCGACCGTATCTTGCTCGACCTGGCGGCGCGCTGGTAATTCCCAGGGGCGCTCATGCTAAATTGCCACCGCGTCAATCTACGGAGTGGGCCGGTCAGCTAATGGAAATTCGCGCGCGCTTGAGCTTCCCGAACGGCGAGCACCCCGACTTCGTGCTGGCGCCCGGCGTTTGTGGAATAGGCTCCGACCGGGACAACCAGATAGTGCTCAGCGTCAGCGGAGTCGCGGCGCACCATGCCCGGCTCGAGATCGACGGCCGAGGCCTGACCCTCAGCGTGCTCGATCCGCGCGCGCATACGCATCTGAACGCGCGGCCGGTGCGCGAGAAGGGCATCGTCCGGCTCGGCGATGTGCTCAGCGTCGAGACGGTGCAGATCGTGATCAAGCCCGAGCGAGACGAAGTCATCCGCACCTCTGTGCCGCACGACGATGCGGCCGTCGCCGACGCCGAGACGCGCGTTCGCGCCGTACCGCCGAAGGTCGTGCTGCGTGGCGTGTCCGGCGCCCAGTTCGGCCGCATCGTGCCGGTGCGCGGCCGCCTGACCATAGGCCGAGGCAGCGAATGCGACCTCGCGCTGGATGAGCCGGAGATGTCGCGCAAGCATGCGCTGATCGAGAACAACGGCGATGGCATCTATCTGCGCGACCTGGGTTCTTCCAACGGCACTTTCGTCAACGGCGTCCAGGTCCGCGACGCGGTGCTGCATCCCGGCGACCAGATCGCGTTCGACCGCAACCGCTTCCTGCTCGAAGCCCCAGGCCTGCCGCTGCGCGGGGAGTTGGTCGAGGAACGCACGCCGGGCTATGCGCCGGCGATCACGCAGACCATGCAGGCGGTGAATCTGCCGGAGCCAGGACCGCCCAAGCCCAGGCCTGTGCCAGTCGAGGAATATGCGTCCAGCCGCAACGAGATCTGGTGGCTGATCGCTGCCGCCGCCCTGATCGGCGGCGCCATCGCGCTGTTGCTGCTGTTCGGATTCTGATCGCGCCGACCTGTCACTGGGTCGGTACGGAATCCCGCCGCGCGCGCAGGGCGAGCCAGGCTCGACGCCACGGCACGCGAAACGCCATCAGCACGAGATAGATCGCGAGATAGATCAGCGGTTCGCGCACGGCGATCTTCTGTCCGGATTTCACGAGCCACAGGTAGTGCAGCACGGCCAGCAGGCCGATCGGATAGACCAGGGTGTGCAGTCGCGCCCAGTTGCGGCCGAGGCGGCGCATCATGCCCCTGGTCGAGGTGACGGCGAGTGGCAGCAGCAAAAGCCACGCGAGAAAGCCGACCGTGATGTACGGCCGCTTGACGATCTCCTCGAACACCTGGCGCCAGAAACCGCCGAGATCGACGAACAGGTAGATCGCAAAGTGGAGGCTCGCGTAGAAGAACGCGAACAGCCCGAGCATGCGGCGCAAGCGCAGCACCGCGGCCACCCCGCTGAGCAGGCGCAGCGGCGAGACGGCCAGCGTGACCAGGAGCAGCCGCAGCGCCCAGTCGCCGCTGCGGTGTTCCAGCGCGGCGACGGGATCCGGGCCGAGCGTCTCGCGATACACGTCCCAGGCCATGCCGGCCAGCGGCAGCAGGCACAGCGCGAACACGACGACCTTCGCGACCAAGATGCGCGTATCGCCAGGTCGTTTCATGAGCGAACCTCCGAGCAACGCAGAACGCGTTGTGTTTTTGTAGCCCCCTTAAGTCAAGGGGGGTGAAGAGTGATCGCTCAGAACCGCAGGTTCTGATCACTCTGAACGCCCAACGGGCCGGATGGCCGAACGCGCAGCGTTCGGCCAGGGTTGTGGAGATCTGGTGCACGGCCCGAGAGCGACACACTTCAGTAATTCAGGCGCAGGTCCATACCGTTGTACAGCGATGCGACCTCATCGCCATAGCCGTTGAAGGGCAGGGTGGCGACGCGCCGCGCGAACAGGTTGCCGCCGCTGCCGGCGATGCGGCGCTCGCTGGACTGGGTCCAGCGCGGATGATCGACAGCGGGGTTCACGTTGGAATAGAAACCGTACTCGGACGGGCCGGCCAGATTCCACGATGTCGCCGGCTGGCGCTCCCAGAACTCGATGCGCACGATCGCCTTGGCGCCTTTGAAGCCGTATTTCCATGGCACGACCAGGCGCAGCGGCGCGCCGTTCTGGTTCGGTAGCGCCCGCCCGTACAGGCCGACCGCGAGCAGACTCAGGGGATGCATGGCCTCGTCGATGCGCAGGGCTTCGCGATACGGCCAGTCGAGCACCGGATACGCCAGGCCCGGCATCTGCTCGGGCCGGTTTACCGTCGTGAACGCGACGTATTTGGCGCGCGAGGTGGGCTTGAAGCGCGCGAGGCATTCGCCGAGCGGGATGCCGACCCACGGAATGACCATGGACCAGGCTTCGACGCAGCGATGCCGGTAGATGCGCTCTTCGAGCGCATGCGGCTTGAGCAGGTCCTCCAGCGTGAAGCGTCCGGTCACGTCGGCATGTCCAGCCACCTCGACCGTCCAGGGCTGGGGCTTGAAGCGGCCCGCGTTACGAGCCGGATCGCTCTTGCCGGTGCCGAACTCGTAATAGTTGTTGTACTGGGTCGCGTCGCGCCAGCTGGTGAGTTCTTCCTTGGTGTCCCAGCGCTCGTTGCGGCGCGACTGCAGCGGCGTGCCGCTGGGTGTCTCGTCGGCGGCCGGCACGGCGGCCTGTCCTGGTTCGCTGCCGCCACAGCCCGTGGCAAGCAGCGGCGCGGCGAGCCCGAGGGTGCGCAGAAAACGCCGCCGCTGCAGGTAGACGGACTCGGGCGTGATCTCGGAACTCGCCATCGGTGCAACACGGAATCGTTTCATGTCGGGCCTCGTTTCGTGACCAGACCGGGTTGGCCGATCGGATCTTTCATACAGTGCTGGTCATGTCAACGGCCATGGCTATACTGGGCCGAAATCGGTCGATGTCGAGTGACGGTGCACGGGGAACCTCACATTGCAGCGGCGTTTCATCCGTCGACCAGTCTGATCGTCGTGCTGGATGCGGGCGATGGCTGCATTGTCGACGTCAGCCCGTCTGTCGGAACCACACTGGGCCATTCACGCGCGGAACTCATCGGCCAGCGGCCGATCGACATAGGCCTGTGGCGCAATCTCGACGAACGCGCACTGCTGTGGGCAAACCTGCGCGGTCAGGGCCGCGTGCACGATCAGACGTTCGAATTCCTGACGCGCGACGGCCGCGTGCTACTCGTCCAGTGCACCTGCGAGATGTTCGAACTGGACGGGCGCACGCGCGTGATCTGCATCGGGCACCTGCTCGACACGGCCAAAGCCGGCGCGGCGGCCGAAACGGACGTGTCGAGCTACCGCTCGCTGTTCCTCTCCGCGGCCGAAGGCATCTACCGCAGCCTGCCGGCTGGCGGGCTTATCGACGTGAATCCGGCGATGGCGCAGATGTTTGGCTTCGACGCGCCGGAACAGATGTTGCGCGAGTTCGAGCGTTCGTCGCGCCAGGTCTACGTCGACCAGGCGCACTACGACACCCTGCTACAGGAAATCGCCGAGACGGGCGTGCTGAGCAACCGGCGCTCGCGCGTATATCGCCGCGACGGGAGCATGATCTGGATCAGCGAGAATCTACGCTCGGTCCGCGACGACAATGGACGCCTGCTGTTCTACGAAGGCTCTGTCGTGGACATCACGCGGCAGGAATCCGCCGAGCGCGCGCTGCGCCAGTCCGAGGAGCTGTATCGCATCCTCGTCGACAACTGCCGCGACGGGGTATTCCTGATCCAGCGCGGCAAGGTCGTGTTCACCAACGGCGCGATGGCGGACATGCTTGGCTATGCCGTGCCGGAGCTCATCGGCAGCGAATACATGGACCTGGTCGCGCCCGAATCACGCGCGGCGCAGCAGGAACGCCGCGTGCAGCGTGAAAGCGGATCGCGCGAAGTGCAAGGCTACGAGATCAGCATGCTGTGCAAGGACGGCGCGCGCCGGCTCGTGCAGGTGCGCGCCGATCCGGTGGTCTTCGACGGCGATATCGCGAGCACCGGCACGGCGCGCGACATCACCGAGGAGCGCGCGCAGCAGCAGGCCCTGGCCGAAGCCGAACGCAAATACCGCCAGCTTTTCCGCCATTCCGTCGTCGGCCTGTTCCAGACCCGCGCGGACGGCACTGTGGTCGAGGCCAATGCCGCGCTCGCGCGCCTGCTTGGCTACGGCTCGCGTCTGGAAATGCTGCATGCCCTGCGCCATATCGACGATCTCGACGTGGACGAGGACGCGCGCGTGCGCATTCTCGACCTGGTGCAGCGCAACGGCCAGGTCAGTGACGAGGAAGTGCGCCTGCGCCGCGTCGACGGTCGCTACATCTGGATTTCGGTAAACCTGCATCTTGTGCGAAATTCCGATGGCCATGTGCTGAGCCTGGAAGGGTCGGTGCAGGACATCACGGCGCGGCGCGATGCCGAGCGCGCACTGCTCAGTTCCGAGGAGCGCTATCGCACACTGGTGGAGCACGCCCAGATCGGCGTCTACGTCATGCGTGACGATCGCTATATCTACGTCAACCAGCGCTTCGCCAACCTCACGGGCTACGACGAGCGCGAAATCATCGGCATGCACTGGACCGAACTCGCGAGCGACGCGGGCCGGCGCATCATCGATACGCGACTCGAAGCGCGGCGCAGCGGCGAACCGCTGCCGGCCGAGTACGAAACCCTGTTGCGGCGCAAGGATGGACGCGAGGTGCGCATCAGTGTCAGCGCCGGGCCGATCCGCCTCGACGATGGCGACTATTTCAGCGGTACTGTTCGCGACGTGACCGAACGCCACCGCTTCGAAAGCGAGCTCGAACACAACGCCACCCACGACGCGCTGACCGGCCTGCCCAACCGTGTGCTGTTCGAGCGCTATCTCACCGATCGCCTGCGCGCCGCGCACGAGGCGGGCGAATTCGACTATGCGATCCTGTTTCTCGACCTCGACGGTTTCAAGCTCGTCAACGACAGTCTCGGCCATGCGACCGGCGACCGCCTGCTCGTGGAGATCACCGCACGCCTGCACGCCGCGACGCCGCCGGGTTCGGTGCTCGCGCGCTACGGCGGCGACGAATTCACCGTGCTGCCGCCGGGTGCGTGCTCGGCTGCCGCAGCCGAGCAGTTGGCCAGGCATCTGCTGCAGGTGCTGGGCGAGCCGTTCGCGATCGATGGCCACAGGATCTATTCCGGCGCCAGCCTCGGCATCGTGACCGGGCGGCCAGGCTACGAAACACCGGAGCAGGTACTGCGCGATGCCGACACGGCGATGTATCGCGCGAAGGCCCGCGGCAAATCTGCCTACGTCGTGTTCGACGAAGCCATGCACCGTGCCGCGCGCGAGCGTCTGCGCCTGGAAACCGACCTGCGTGAGGCAGTCGAGCGTACCGAGTTTCGCGTGCACTACCAGCCGCTGGTCGATCTGCGCAGCGGTGCAGTAGTCGGCTGCGAGGCCTTGCTGCGCTGGGTGCATCCGCAGCGCGGCCTGCTGCAGCCACCGCAGTTCCTCGGCGTAGCCGAGGAGACCGGCCTGATCGTCGCGATCGACTGGTGGGTGCTGGAGACCGCCTGTCGTCAGCTGTATGACTGGCAGCAGCGCTATCCGGCATTCTCGCGCCTGCGTGCGAACGTGAATGTCGACGACCGCCAGTTCGCCGAGCGCGATATTGCCGCCGGCATCGGCAGCGTGCTCGCGCGCACCGGCCTCAATGCCGCCTCGCTCGCGATCGAAGTCACTGAGACAGTATTCCGCGCCGGACGCGGCCAGGCCGAGGCGATACTGGCCGAGGTCAAGCGGCTGGGCGTCAGCCTTGTCGTGGACGATTTCGGCACCGGCTATTCGTCGCTGGATTCGTTCGCGTCCTCGCCGTTCGATGCGCTCAAGATCGACCGCAGTTTCGTGCGCGACATGGAATCCAACCGCCGCCACCGCGCGATCGTGCGCACGATCTCGGGCTTCGCCGAAGACCTCGGCCTGTCGCTGACTGCCGAAGGCGTGGAGACCCAGGCCCAGGCCGAGCTGCTGATGGCCATGGGCTGCAGCACCGCGCAGGGTTTCCTGTACGCGCCGGCGCTCGCGGCCGAGGAGATGGACCAGGTGCTTGCTTCCGGCTCGGTGCTCAAGCGCCGCGCCTGAAGCCTGCGCCAGGCGCGGAACTCTGCCGTCGTGCCCGCGTTTCGCCCGTTCTTATCACGGGTTCTCCCTGGCGCAGCGCCGGGCGCGCGGCATAATGCGGGACTCGTTCTTGCGGAGCCCGCACCTTGAGCCGTGGTCACAATTTCAGCGCCGGCCCTGCCGCGCTCCCCGAAACCGTGCTGCGTCGCGCACAGGCCGAAATGCTGGAATGGGGCGCGACCGGCGCCTCGGTCATGGAAGTCAGCCATCGCGGCAAGGACTTCATCGCGATGGCCGAGCAAGCCGAGGCCGACCTGCGCGAACTCCTCGCGATTCCGCGCAACTACCAGGTCCTGTTCCTGCAGGGTGGCGCGACGCAGCAGTTCGCGCAGATCCCGATGAACCTCGCGCGGCGTGACCAGCGCGTCGACTACGTGGTCACTGGCGACTGGAGCGAGAAAGCCGTTCGCGAAGCAGGCACGCTCGCGCGCGTGCACGTCGCCGCGACCTCGGCCGACAACCGCTACACCGCCATTCCGCCGCGTGCGGGCTGGGATCTCGATCCGCATGCGGCCTACGTGCACTACACGCCGAACGAAACCATCCGCGGCGTCGAGTTCCACGACATTCCCGACGTTGGCGACGTGCCTTTGATCGCCGACATGTCCTCTACGATTCTCTCGCGTCCGCTCGACGTGTCGCGCTTCGGCCTGATCTACGCCGGCGCGCAGAAGAACATCGGTCCGTCAGGCATCGTCGTCGTGATCGTGCGCGAGGATCTGCTCGCTCGCTGCCCGGCCGACATGCCGAAGATCTTCAATTTCGCCGAACACGCGGCGCAGGGATCGATGCTCAATACGCCGAACACGTTTGGCTGGTACCTGGCCGGCCTGATCTTCCAGTGGCTCAAGGAACAGGGCGGCCTCGCCGCGATGGAGCAGCGCAACCGGCGCAAGGCCGAAACCCTGTATGGCTACATCGATGCGTCGGGCTTCTATGCAAATCCGGTCGATCGGGCTGCGCGGTCCTGGATGAACGTGCCCTTCACCCTGCCGAGCGGCGAACTCGATGCTGCATTTCTGCAGCAGTCGAAGGATGCCGGCCTGCTTGCGCTCAAGGGCCACAAGCTCGTCGGCGGCATGCGGGCGTCGTTGTACAACGCGGTGACGCAGGACAGCGTCGATGTGCTCGTCGACTTCATGCGGGATTTCGCGCGCCGCAACGGATAAAGATCAAAAATGTGACACGTCGGTTGGGGTAAGCCGCAGGCGCACCCCAACATCGCGGCGGCTCACGATCCAGGAATCCATGCCGAAGCACAGTTCGTCGCAAATCAGGCGCGGGTAGTCGCTGGTTCGAAGTTTCCTTCGACAGGGGTTTTTCGCGCGAAGGATACCTTGACGCTGGGGTGCGCCTGCGACTTACCCCAGCCTATGCGGCTTTCGCTTCGCTCGCGCGTGCGGTCGGCTTGTTGCTGCGCGAACGTAGCCACGCAGCGTATTCGTCGAGGTCGCCATTGAAGGCTTCGACCTTGCCGTCGGCCACGCGCCAGTAGGTATCGCAGACCAGGCCCGTGAGATGCCGGTCGTGCGAGACCAGCACGATGGCGCCGTCGAAATCGCTCAGGGCCTCGGCCAGCGCCTCGCGCATTTCGAGATCCAGATGGTTGGTCGGCTCATCGAGCAGCAGCACGTTGGGCCGGCGCCAGGCGATGAGCGCAAGCGCCAGGCGCGCGCGCTCGCCGCCGGAAAAATTGTCGATGACTTCGAAGGCGCGGTTGCCTGGGAAGAACCAGCGTGCGAGGAAGTCGCGGAACTCCTGCGTCGCGACGCCGGGTGCGATCTCCTTGAGGTGATCGACCGGGCTCATGCCTTCGTGCAGCGACTCGACCGTATGCTGGGCGAAGTAGCCCAACTGCATGTCCTTGTGCGCCATGCGGTCGCCGGTGAGCAGTTCCAGCTCGCCGACCAGGGTCTTCACGAGCGTCGACTTGCCCGCGCCGTTGGGACCAAGCAGGCCGATACGGTCGCCGGCCTCGAGGCCGAAGCCCACGTCACGCAGGATGCGCGTGTCGCCATAGCCCGCGTCGGTGTCGTTGAGGCGCAGCAGCGAGTGCGGCAGTTTTGCCGGTGCGTCGAAGTTGATGCGGATCTGGCGTTCGGCGCGCACGGCTTCGGTGCCGCTGAGCTTGGCCAGCCGCTTGACCCGCGACTGCGCCTGGCGCGCCTTGCTCGCCTTGGCCTTGAAGCGGTCGATGAAGGCCTGCAGGTGGGCGCGTTCGGCCTGTTCCTTCTCGAACGCGATCTGCTGCTGGCGCAGCTGTTCGGCGCGCTGGCGCTCGAAGCTCGTGTAGTCGCCGGTATAGAGCTTGGCGCGGCCTTCGTGCAGGTGCAGGGTATGGGTGCTGACGCCGTCGAGGAACTCGCGGTCGTGGGAAATCATCAGCAGCATGCCCGGATATTTCAGCAGCCATTGCTCCAGCCAGAGTACGGCGTCGAGATCCAGATGGTTGGTCGGCTCGTCGAGCAGCAGCAGGTCGCTCGGCATCATCAGCGCGCGCGCCAGATTGAGGCGGACGCGCCACCCACCGGAGAAATCCGACACCGGCATCGCATGCGTGTCCGCGTGAAAGCCCAGGCCGTGCAGCAGGCGGCCGGCGCGGGCGCCGGCGTCATAGCCGTTGATCGCGGCCAGGTCCTGGTGTGCTTTCGCTACCGCATCCCAGTCCTCGCGTTCCATCGCGTCGGCTTCGGCGCGCAGGATGGCGTGCACCTCCACGTCGCCGGACAACACGAAATCGAGAGCGGAGTCAGGCAGCGACGGGGTCTCCTGCGCCACGCTCGCGATGCGCAACCGGCTCGGCCGGTCGAGGTCGCCGCGGTCGGGCTCGACCTCGCCCTGGATGGCAGCGAACAGGCTGGACTTGCCGCAACCGTTGCGGCCGACCACACCGACGCGCGCGCCGGCGTGCAGGGTCAGGTCGACATCGGACAGCAGCAGGCGTTCGCCGCGGCGCAGGGCGAAGTTTCGGAAAGCAATCATGAGAATCAACAGTGAAGAGGAGTGAGAAACGAGTGGCAGGCCGTAACCGTCGAGGGGAGGGCCACGCCAGGCCAACCGCGAAGTTTACCGGCGGGGCCAGGCGCCTACCACTGTTTTCTCGCTGCGCCTCGACGGCCGTGGTGAGGGAAGAGCACGGGGAGCGAGTAGGACTGCAGCGTCGCCGTCACCCGTTTCTCGCTCCTCTTCCCTATTTCCCCATCAATAAAGCACGATTTCCCCATCAATAAAGCACGCGAGCACGCAGTGTCCCGGGGATCGCCGCCAAGGCGTCCTTGAGTTCGGCTGCGCGCTCCTCAGGCATGGACACGTCGATGACGACGTAGCCGACCTGCGCATCGGTCTGCAGGTACTGGCCGTCGATGTTGACGTTCTCGCGCGAGAACAGGTCGTTGATGCGCGACAGCATGCCCGGCACATTCTGGTGGATGTGCAGCAGGCGCCGGCTGTGCGGGTGTTCGGGCAGGGATGCTTCGGGGAAGTTGACCGCCGACAGGGTCGAGCCGTTATCGCTGTAGCGCACGAGCTTGGCTGCCACTTCCAGGCCGATGTTGTCCTGCGCTTCCAGGGTGCTGCCGCCGACATGCGGGGTCAGGATCACGTTGTGCATGCCGATCAGCGGCGAGACGAAAGCCTCGGCGTTGCCCTTGGGTTCGACCGGGAACACGTCGATCGCCGCACCCGACAGGTGTTCGTTGCGCAGCGCCGCAGCAAGCGCGTCGATGTCGACCACGGTGCCGCGCGAGGCGTTGATCAGGGCGCTGCCGGGACGCATGCGCGAGATCTGTTCGGCCCCCATCATGTTCTGCGTGGCTGGCGTTTCCGGCACGTGCAGCGTGACGATATCCGCGCGGCCGAGCAGATCGTTGAGGCTCAATGCGGGGCGTGCATTGCCGAGCGCGAGCTTGGTTTCGATGTCGTGGTAGATCACGCGCATGCCGAGCCCTTCGGCAAGCAGGCCGACCTGAGTGCCGATGTGGCCGTAGCCGACGATGCCGAGCACCTTGTCGCGGACCTCGAAGCTGCCGGCGGCGGACTTCGACCAGCCGCCGCGATGGCATTCGGCGTTTTTCTGCGGAATGCGCCGCATCAGCAGGATGGCCTCGGCGACGACGAGTTCGGCCACGCTGCGCGTGTTGGAATACGGCGCGTTGAACACCGGGATGCCGGCGGCCTTGGCCGCGCCGAGATCGACCTGGTTCGTACCGATGCAGAAGCAGCCGATCGCGATCAGGCGCTTGGCCTGCACGAGCACTTCGGCGGTCAGCTGGGTGCGCGAGCGGATGCCGAGCAGGTGGGCTTCGGCGATGCGCTGCTTGAGCTCGGCCTCAGGCAGCGATTTGTCGTGGATTTCGATCTGTGAATAGCCGGCGGCCTGGAACGCCTCGACCGCGCTGCGGCTGACGCCTTCGAGCAACAACACGCGGATGTCTTGTTTGGGGTAAGACGTCTTCTTCATTGTTTGATCGCGTCAGGATGTGAGGTGGCGGCCGTGGCGGCAAAGCGGCGACCGGAAGGCAACTATGCCCGGTCAGGCCAGTGTGCCGCAATGCAACACTGGACGGCCAATGACATCGCTGGCAGGCTCGCCAGACCCTCCGAGTAGAGCCTGCATGAACCCCTCGTCCCTTGCCGCGCTGCGCCATCGCCTGCCCGAACTCAAGCTGCTGACCGAGCCTGCGGACCTCGAGCACTACGGCCGCGACTGGACCCGCCGCTGGACCCCGGCCCCGCTTGCGATCGCGCAGCCGGCGAGCGTGGAGGAGGTGCAGACCATCGTGTGCTGGGCCAATGAGCATGGCGTTGCGCTGGTCCCTTCGGGTGGACGCACGGGCTTGTCGGGCGGCGCGGTGGCCGCGCACGGCGAACTCGTGGTCAGCCTCGACCGAATGAACCGTGTGCTCGGCTTCGACGCGATCGACCGGACGCTGACCGTGCAGCCGGGCCTGGCGCTCGAGGCGGTCCACAACGCGGCGCGCGAGCATGGCCTGATCTATCCGGTCGACTTCGGCGCGCGGGGTTCGTGCCAGATCGGCGGCAACATCGCGACCAACGCCGGCGGCATCCGCGTGATCCGCTACGGCAATACGCGCAACTGGATCGCGGGCATCAAGGTGATCACCGGCACGGGCGAACTGCTCGACCTCAATCGTGGCCTGATCAAGAACGCGACCGGCTACGACCTGCGTCATCTGTTCATTGGTTCGGAAGGCACGCTCGGTATTGTGGTCGAGGCGACGTTGGCCCTGACCGACACTCCGCCGCCGTCGCAGGTGATGCTGCTCGCGATCCCGCACATGGATGCGCTGATGCAGGTTTTCGGCGCCTGCCGTGCGCGGCTGTCGCTGAGCGCCTTCGAGTTCTTCACCGATCGCGCGCTGCACCATGTCGCGGCGCACGGGGCGCAGAAACCGTTTGCCGAATCGTCGCCGTACTATGTCGTCACCGAATTCGATGCCGCGGGAGAGGCGCAGCAGTCCGAGGCGCTTTCCGTGTTCGAGCATTGTCTCGAGAACGGCTGGGTCAGCGATGGCGTGATCAGCCAGAGCGAGGCGCAGGCCCGGAGTCTCTGGCGTCTGCGCGAAGGCATCACCGAAAGCCTCGCGCCGCACAAGCCGTACAAGAACGACATCTCGGTGCGGATCGCCGTGGTGCCGGCGTTCCTGCACGCCATGCAGGACCTGCTGACGCGTGAATACCCGCATTTCGATGTGGTCTGGTTCGGCCATATCGGCGATGGCAACCTGCATATCAATATCGTCAAGCCGGCCGAGGTCGACTACGCGGTGTTCATTGCCGAATGCGAGCGGGTGACGGACCTGATGTGTGAAGTGCTGGCGCGTCACGGCGGCAGCATTTCGGCGGAACACGGCATCGGCCTGGTCAAGAAACCGTATCTCGCCAGCGCGCGCAGTGCCGCGGACATCGCGCTGATGCGCGGCATCCGCGCGGTGCTGGACCCGAATGGCATCATGAATCCCGGCAAATTGTTCTGAGCGGCCGTTGCCGGCCGGCCACGCGCCATATCGCAGATCCACATATGAGCCCGCGCCGCGTTGTCGCGTATAAGCGGCGCTGTCGACTTACGAGACCGCAATGAACGCCAGTGACCACGAATCACCGCCGCTGAATCTCGCGCAGACGCGCGAACGCATCGACGCCATAGACCGCGAGATCCAGCAGCTCATCGGCGAGCGCGCGCGCTGGGCGCAACTCGTCGGCAAGGCCAAGGGCGAGCTCAAGGCCGCCGTCGACTATTACCGTCCCGAGCGGGAGGCGCAGGTGCTGCGCATGGTCGTCGACCGCAACGACGGCCCGCTGACCAACGAGGAAATGGTGCGGCTGTTCCGCGAGATCATGTCGGCCTGCCTCGCCCAGCAGGAGCCGCTCAAGATCGGCTTCCTCGGCCCCGAGGGCACCTTCAGCCAGCAGGCCGTGCTCAAGCACTTCGGCCATTCGATCAAGGGATTGCCACTCGCCACCATCGACGAGGTGTTCCAGGAAGTCGCTGCGGGCAACGCCGATTTCGGCGTGGTGCCGATCGAGAATTCGAGCGAAGGCACGGTGAATTCCTCGCTCGACCTGTTCGTGACCTCGTCACTGAAGATCTGCGGCGAGATCGAGCTGCGCGTGCACCAGCATCTGCTCTCGCGCACGACGCGCCTGGACGACATCGAGCGTGTCTATTCGCATCCGCAGTCGCTCGGCCAGTGCAAGGCGTGGCTACGCGCGAATCTGCCGAAGGCCGAGCGCATTCCGGTGTCGAGCAACGCCGAGGCCGCGCGGCGTGCGCGCAACGCCGACGACGCCGCAGCGATTGCCGGCGAGACGGCGGCGCACATCTACGGCCTCAAGGTGCTGGCGCGGCAGATCGAGGACCGGCCCGACAACACCACACGCTTCTTCGTGATCGGCCGCGAGCTGTTCCCGCCCTCGGGTCACGACAAGACCTCGCTGCTGATGTCGGTCAAGGACAAGCCCGGCGCACTGTACGAGTTGCTGACGCCGTTCGCGGACCAGGGACTGTCGATGACCAAGATCGAGTCGCGGCCGGCGCGCACGGGCAAATGGGAATACGTGTTCTTCGTCGAAGTGGAAGGCCATGTCGAAGACGTGCGCATGAGCGGCGCGATCGCCCTGGCCAGCGCCCGCGCGGCCGAAGTCAAGGTGCTGGGTTCCTACCCGGTGGCGCTGCTGTGAGCGGCGACATCATCGACCTCGCCAACGCCGCGACGCGTGCGCTGCGCGCTTACGATCCCGGCCACGACTTGCCGGCATTGCGCAGGGAATACGGCGAACGGCTGATCGAACTGGGTTCGAACGAAACCTCGCTCGGCGCCAGTCCTGCGGTCGCGGCGGCGGTCGCCGCGGCGCTGCCGGATATCTATCGCTATCCCGACCCCAAGGGTGGCTCGCTCAAGCGCGCGCTCGCTGCACAGCTGGACGTCGAGCCGGCGCAGATCGTGCTCGGCAACGGTTCGCATGAACTGCTGATGCTGATCGCGCAGTGCTTTGCCGATGCGCAGACCTCGGTCGTGTATTCGCAGTATGGATTTGCGGTGTTTGCGATTGGCACGGCGGCGGCGGGTGCCCGTCCGATTTGCGTGCCGGCGCTGCCGGCCGACCATGCGACGGCACCGCTCGGACACGATCTGGCCGCGATGGCTGCGGCCGTGCGCGCCGATACGCGGCTCGTGTATGTGGCCAATCCGAACAATCCCACGGGCACCTGGTTCGACGACGCGGCGCTGGATATGTTCCTCGCTGCGTTGCCGGAAACCGTTGTCGTCGTCGTCGACGAAGCCTATGCCGAATACGTGACGGCGCCCGGCACACAGTCTGCTGTTCGCGTGCTGCGCGGGCCGCAGGCGCGCCGCAATCTCATCGTCACGCGCACGTTCTCCAAGGCCTACGCGCTGGCCGGGCTGCGCGTCGGCTATGCGGTCGGATCGGCCGAGGCGATTGCGGTGCTCGAGCGACTGCGCGAATCGTTCAATGTGAATCATCTTGGTCTCGTCGCGGCCGAGGCGGCGCTGGCCGACGCGGCCCATGCCGCGCGCATCCGCGAGCACACGGCCAGCGAGCGCGAATGGCTGGCCGCACGCCTGCGCGAGCGCGGCCTGCGCGTTCTGCCGTCTCAGACCAATTTCGTACTCGTGGATTTTGGCCGGCCGGCCAGCGAGATCGAGGCCCAACTGTTCAGGCACGCCGTCGTCGTGCGGCCCATGGCCGGTTACGGCCTGCCGCAGTGCCTGCGCATCAGCGTCGGCACGCGCGCGGAAAGCGAACGCCTGCTGGAGGCACTCGCATGAGTGGCGGCGGTGAAACCTGGACCAGCACGCGATCGGGCGCGCTAGTCGGGGAGCTGCGTGTTCCCGGCGACAAATCGATCTCGCATCGTGCGGTGATGTTCGCCTCGCTGGCCGACGGCGTGTCGCGGATCAGCGGATTTCTGGAAGGGGAGGATACGCGCGCGACCGCCCGCGCTTTCGCGGCGATGGGCGTGACGATAGAGCAGTCCTCCGACAGCGAGCGCATCGTGCATGGCGTCGGCCTGCACGGTCTGAGCGCGCCGTCTGCCGCGATCGACTGCGGCAATGCCGGCACTGGCATGCGTCTACTGACCGGGATCCTCGCCGGGCAGGCCTTCGATTCGACGCTGACCGGCGACGAATCGCTGTCGCGCCGGCCAATGCGCCGCGTGATCGATCCGCTGAGCCGCATGGGCGCGTGCATCGACGCCGAGGACGGCGGCCTGCCGCCGCTGCGGATTCACGGCGGACGATCGCTGACCGGCATCGACTACGCCCTGCCGGTCGCCAGCGCGCAGGTCAAGTCGGCGCTGCTGCTGGCCGGGTTGTACGCAAACGGCGAGACAACGGTGCGCGAACCGCATCCGACGCGCGACTACACCGAGCGCATGCTCGCCGCATTCGGCTGGCCCGTCGCGTTTTCGGCCGGCATCGCGAAAGTGAGCGGTGGAGGCCATTTGCGCGCGACGAACGTGGTCGTGCCGGCGGATTTCTCCTCGGCCGCGTTCTTCCTCGTCGCCGCGAGCATCGTGCCGGGCTCGGATCTGCTGCTGCGCGAAGTCGGCATCAATCCACGGCGTACAGGTCTGCTCGACGCGTTGAAACTCATGGGTGCCGACATCGTGGCCGAGCGGCCGCGCGAACTCGGCGGCGAAGCGGTCGCCGACCTGCGGGTGCGTCATGCGCCACTGCGCGGCATCGCCGTGCCCGAGGCGCTGGTGCCCGACATGATCGACGAGTTCCCGATCCTGTTCGTGGCCGCCGCGGCCGCGACGGGCACGACCCTGGTCACCGGCGCAGCCGAGCTGCGGGTCAAGGAATCCGATCGCATCGCCGTCATGGCGCAGGGCCTGCGCACGCTCGGCGTGGCGATCCAGGAAACACCTGACGGCGCCGTCATCGAAGGCGGTGCATTGGGCGGGGGCGCGGTCGACAGCGTCGGCGACCACCGCTGCGCGATGGGCTTCGCAGTGGCCGGCCTGATCGCCGACGGCGAGGTGCGTATCCGGGACTGCGCCAACGTCGCTACCTCGTTTCCCGGTTTCGTCGAGCTGGCCAACGGCTGCGGCTTCGCGCTGCGCCGCTGAGTCCGATACGGCGCGAACGCTCTGTTCGCGCGGAACACTTGGCGCCGGACCAAGCTGCTAGACTCGCAAAGTTTGTTCCGCGAGCCAGAGTACCCATGAGCCGATCCGACAAGCCCGTACCCGTGTTGACCATCGACGGGCCGTCGGGCTCAGGCAAAGGAACCATTGCGCGGATCGTCGCAGAGAGGCTGGGCTGGCATCTGCTGGACTCCGGCGCGCTGTACCGGGCGGTCGGCTATGCCGCCTCGATGGCGGGGCTGGATCTGTCCGACACGGAAGCCATGACGCGTTGCGCGGAAACCACGAAGATTACCTTTCGCGATCCCAAAGATGGCCGCGAAACAAGGGTTTACGTCAATTCCCACGATTCCACCGACGATCTGCGCACCGAAACCGTCGGCGCCGTCGCGTCCGCGATCGCGGCGATTCCATCGGTGCGTGCGGCGCTGGTCGACAAGCAGCTGAGCTTCCGCCGCCTGCCGGGCCTGGTCGCCGACGGCCGCGACATGGGCACGGTCATTTTCCCCGACGCCGGGGTCAAGGTGTTCCTGACCGCCAGTGCCGAGGAACGCGCGAAGCGGCGCTATAAGCAGTTGAAGGACAAGGGCCTTGCCGTTACACTTGCGTCCCTTTTGCGCGAGATCGAAGCGCGCGACGCCCGCGATGCGGCGCGTCCCGTGGCTCCGCTGAAGCCGGCACTGGATGCCGTCTTGATCGACTCGACCGGGATGCCCGTGGATGTCGTGGTGGACAAGGTGCTGAGCCTTATCCAACCGGCCTGAACGTCGCCTTCTTCGCTTTTGCACAAAGGGAAATATAGGTCCCGCGTTTGCGGGGAACTCCATGGCGTCCCGGAAAGGCGCCCCAACAGGCAAGCCGGCGGCTACGACGCTTCACCGCGTGCGTGCTGCGGCTTTTTTCCATTATGGAATCAACATGACTGAAAGTTTTGCCGAACTGTTTGAACAGAGCGAAGCCCTGATCAAATTCAAGCCGGGCACCATCGTTACCGGCATCGTGGTCGACATCAAGTCGGACGTGGTTGTCGTCAACGCCGGACTCAAGTCCGAAGGCATCGTGCCGATCGAGCAATTCCGCAATGAACGCGGCGAGCTCGAAGTTGCCATCGGTGACGAGGTCAAGGTAGCTCTCGATTCGCTCGAAAACGGATTTGGCGAGACCATGCTCTCGCGCGAGAAGGCCAAGCGCTCGCTCGTGTGGGACGAACTCGAAGAGGCCCAGAAGGCCAATGCCACCGTCACCGGCCGCATCAGCGGCAAGGTCAAGGGTGGTTTCACCGTCGATATCAAGGACGTCCGCGCATTCCTGCCGGGTTCCCTCGTCGACGTGCGCCCGGTGCGCGATCCGGTCTACCTCGAGGGCAAGGAACTCGAGTTCAAGATCATCAAGCTCGACCGCAAGCGCAACAACGTCGTGGTTTCGCGCCGCGCGGTGGTCGAGAGCGAATTCAGCGCCGAGCGCGAATCGCTGCTGGAAAAGCTGCAGGAAGGCGCCGTCATCAAGGGCGTCGTCAAGAACCTCACCGACTACGGCGCGTTCGTGGATCTGGGTGGTATCGACGGCCTGCTGCACATCACCGACATGGCGTGGAAGCGCGTGCGTCATCCGTCCGAAGTGGTCAACGTCGGCGATGAACTCGATGTCCGCGTGCTGAAGTTCGATCGCGAGCGCAACCGCGTTTCGCTCGGCCTCAAGCAGATGGGCGAGGATCCGTGGGTCAACATCGCCCGCCGCTATCCGTCCAATACCCGCCTGTTCGGCAAGGTTTCCAACGTCACCGACTACGGCTGCTTCGTCGAGCTGGAACCGGGCGTGGAAGGCCTGGTGCACGTGTCCGAGATGGACTGGACCAACAAGAACGTCAACCCGGGCAAGCTGGTCCAGGTCGGCGATGAAGTCCAGGTCATGGTGCTCGACGTCGATGAAGAGCGTCGCCGCATCTCGCTGGGTATCAAGCAGACCCAGTCCAATCCGTGGGAAACCTTCGCGGCCATCCACAAGAAGAACGACAAGGTGCGCGGCCAGATCAAGTCGATCACCGACTTCGGCATCTTCGTCGGCCTGGACGGCGGCATCGATGGCCTGGTCCATCTGTCCGACATCTCCTGGCAGGCTACCGGTGAAGACCTCGTCCGCCAGTTCAAGAAGGGCGACGAAGTCGAAGCCGTGGTGCTGGCCGTGGATCCGGAGCGCGAACGCATCTCGCTCGGCATCAAGCAGCTGGAGCAGGATCCGTTCGGCCAGTTCATGGCCGGCTCGCCGAAGGGCAGCATCGTCAATGGCGTGGTCAGGGAAGTGGACGCGCGCGGCGCAACCATCGACCTCGGCGACGGCGTCGAAGGCTACCTGCGTGCGAACGACATCGCCAAGGAGCGCATCGAAGACGCGACCCAGCATCTGAAGGTCGGCGACAAGGTCGAAGCCAAGTTCATCGGCATGGACCGCAAGGGCCGCACGCTGCAGCTGTCGATCCGCGCCAAGGACGAGGAAGAACTGGCCTCGGTGCTCGAGGAGTACCAGTCCAGCACCCTGGGCACCGCCAAGCTTGGCGCGCTGCTCAAGGAACAGCTGAAGAAGTAAGCACCACGCTGGCCGGGACAGGTTTTCCCGTCCCGGCCGGCAGCTACACCAGAATGGCGGCCCCGGCCGCCATTCTTTTTGGCCGATCGAGGCAACCTCAACAAAAGCACGCCACGCCTCCGCTTTTGGAGCCCCCTTTAGTAAAGGGGGCGGCCAACGCTTCGCGTTGGTCAGGGTTGTGGAGATCTGGTGCCCATCAAAAAAAGCACCGCGCCAGTCACTTGCCCCGAACTTCCTAATGATCGGATTCGCGGAATGCGCTAAGCTCGCGTTCCGTAACGGAACTCTACCCGGCGGAGCCGAACCCACATGACCAAGTCCGAGCTGATCGAGGCCCTGGCCGACCGGCAGAAGCATCTTGCGTTCAACGATGTCGAGTTAGCCGTGAAGAATCTGCTCGAGCAGATGAGCCAGGCGCTGTCCGGCGGCGAACGTATCGAGATACGCGGCTTCGGCAGCTTTTCCCTGCATTTCCGCCCACCGCGCATGGGCCGCAATCCCAAGACCGGCGCCGCGGTTGCCCTGCCGGGCAAGCATGTGCCGCATTTCAAGCCGGGCAAGGAATTGCGCGAACGCGTCAACCAGTCCGAGGAACCCATCCGCTGAGCCTTCGCCCGCGACCGGCGCTGCCGCGCCTCCACCCGGATTCCCCATGCGCGTCGTCTGGATAGTTGCTGCGTTGTTGTTCGCTGCCGTTGGCGCCGTGTTCGGCGCGCTCAACGGCGAAAGCGTTGGGCTCGATTTCTACGCTTTTCAGCTGCAGATGCCCAAGGCTGCCGCTCTGCTGGGCGCGTTGCTGGCTGGCTGGCTGGCCGGCGGCCTGATCCTGTGGCTGGCGGTCGTCATGCCATTGCGTCGCCGCCTGACGCGGCAGCGCCGCGAACTGGTCCGCCGCGACGACGTCGCGACGGTGAGAACGGCGGAATGACAGCCACGGCATGAACCCGCTCTACCTGTTGTTCCTGCTCTTGCCCGTCGCCGCTTTCTCCGGTTGGTGGATAGCCCGCCGGTCCAGTGCGCGTACCTCGGGCGAACGCGTCAACGCGCTATCCAGCACCTACTTCCGCGGCCTGAACTACTTGCTCAACGAGCAGCAGGACAAGGCCATCGAGGTCTTCGTCAAGCTGGCCGAGGTCAATCGCGACACGGTCGAGACACATCTTGCGCTGGGCAACCTGTTCCGCCGGCGCGGTGAGGTCGACCGCGCCATCCGCGTGCACCAGAACCTGATCGCGCGTGAAGACCTCAGCGATGCGATGAAGACCGTGGCGCTGCTGGAACTCGGCGAGGACTACATGCGCGCAGGCCTGCTCGATCGCGCCGAGACCCTGTTTTCCGACCTCGTCGCGATGCGCGCGCATGCGCCCTCGGCGCTCAAGCATCTGATCGCGATCTACCAGCACGAGCGTGACTGGGACAAGGCCATCGCGCATGCGCGCCGGCTCGAGGAAATGACCGGCGAATCGCAGTGCGCCGTCGTCGCCCAGTTCCATTGCGAAATCGCGACCGAGGCGCGCGCTCAGAAGCGTTTCGACGACGCGGCCGAACACATCCAGGCCGCGTTCGATTGCGCGCCGCGCAACGTGCGCGCGAGCATGCTGCAGGGCCAGGTGCTGGCCGACCAGGGACGCTATGCGGAAGCCGTGACTGCTTTCGAGCAGGTCGCCGAGCACGACGTGGACTTCGTGCCGGAGATCCTGCCGCTGCTGCTCGACGCCTACGCCAAGAGCCAGCAGATGCAGCGTGCCGAGGAATTCCTGCGCCGTATCATCGAGCGCTACCACGGCATTTCGCCGGTGCTCGCGCTGACCAAGCTGTATGCGCGCAACCAGGGCGAACAGGTCGCGGTCGACTTCCTGACGCGCCAGTTACGCCAGCGACCTTCCGTGCGCGGCCTGACGGCACTGATCAATGCGACCCTGCACAGCGCCACCGGCGAAGCACGCGAAAACCTGCTGATCCTGCAGGACCTCGCGCGCAAGCTCGTCGAAGGGCAGGCCATGTATCGCTGCAATCGCTGCGGTTTTGGCGCCAAGGCGCACCATTGGCAGTGTCCGAGTTGCAAGAGCTGGGGCTCGGTGCGTCCGATCCACGGCGTGGCGAACGAGTAGCGCCCGTGGATTTCGCCCTTGTACTGCATGCCGCCAGCGCGTTGCTGATCTCGTCGTCGGCAACCGTGCTCGCTCTGCGCTATGCCCAGCGTCGGCGCCTGCTGGATGGACCAGGCCGGCGCCGCGCCCATTCCGTACCGACGCCGCGCGGCGGCGGCATCGCGATCGTCGTCTCGGCGCTGTGCTGCGTCGGACCGGTGCTCGCGCCGGTATGGGCGGCCGCACTGCTGGGCCTGGCCCTGGTCGCGGTGGCCGGCGTGGGCTGGTGGGACGATCACGCCTCGCTGGGCCCCTTGCCGCGCGTCGTGGTGCATCTGCTGGCCGGCGTGGCGCTGGCGGTCGTCGTACTGCGCATCGCGCCGCTTCCGGCCTGGGCAAATGGCCTGGTGGTGGTGCTGGGCTTAGCTGTCGTGCTGAGCACGGCCTGGTCGATCAACCTGCACAACTTCATGGACGGCATCAATGGCTTCCTGACCCTGCAGGCGTTGTGGATCTTTTCCATGGTCGCGGTGCTTGGCGAGCTGGGCCTGCCGCATGGTCTCGGTGCGATACCGGCGCTGCTCGCGGCCGCCTGCCTGGGCTTCCTGCCATTCAATTTTCCGCGCGCGCGGATCTTTCTGGGTGACGTCGGCAGTGGCGCGCTCGGTTTCCTGATCATCGCGGTGCTGTGGCTCGCGGCGATGCGGGAACCGCGCTGGTTCGCCGTCGGTCTGCTGCTGCTGAGCAGTTTCCTGATCGACGCGACGGCGACCCTGAGCTTTCGTTTCTGGCGCGGACGCCGCTGGTATAGTGCGCACCGCGAACATCTCTATCAGTGGCTGGTGCGGCGCGGCTGGTCACATTCCCGAATCGTGGCTCGCTACATGGCCTGGAATCTTCTCCTGATCGCACCCTTTGCCCTGTTCGCGGGCTTGTTCGACGACGAAAACGACATGGCTCCGGTCATTGCGGTGGTCACGGCCTATACGGCCGGGCTGCTGATCTGGCGCCGGTCGCGCCGGGCCATCCTGCGCGAGGTGCGCGCACATGCGTGATTGCTACGCGAGGCGCGTTCCCGCGACTGATTTCCTCGGAAAGGCACGCCTCCATGCCTGACCTCCTGCGCCGAAGCATCGGTCTGATCCATCCGCGCCTGGCCGTGGTCGGGCATGACGTTGGCATGGTCTGGCTGGCCTGGATCGCGACCTACGCGGCACGCAATGCCGTGTTGCCCGAACCGCAGCCGGTGATCTGGTTCGGCCCCGAAGTCGTCGTGCTGCTCGCGGTACAGGCCGCCGTGTTCTGGTGGACCGGGCTCTACCGGGGACTCTGGCGCTTTGCGAGCCTGCCGGACCTCTGGAACATCGTGCGCGCCGGCGCGATCGGCGCGGCGCTCGTGGCGATCACGCTGTTTCTCTACAACCGTCTGGCCACCGTGCCGCGCGGTGTGCTGCTGATCTATCCGGCCGCGCTCGTGGTGTTTCTCGGCGCGCCACGCCTGGGCTATCGCTTCTGGAAGGATTCGCGCCTGGACCTGTTCAACGACAGTCCGAGCCAGCGTGTGCTGATCCTCGGTGCCGGCCGCGCCGGCGAGGCGCTCGCGCGCGACCTCAAGCGCGAGAACCGCTATCGCGTCGTCGGTTTCGTCGATGACAACGCGCAGCTGCGCGGCGCCAAGCTGCATGGCGTGCCGGTGCTCGGCACGCTGGAAAAACTGCCGCAGATCGCCGCCGAAGTCGCCGCGCAGATGCTGCTGATCGCGATGCCCTCGTCGAGCAATGCGCAGATGCGCCGCGTCGTGGAACTGTGCGAATCGACCGGTCTGGCGTTCCGCACCGTGCCGCGCCTCGATGACGTGGTCTCTGGCCGCTCGCAGTTCAACGAGCTCAAGGAGGTCGCGATCGAGGATCTGCTCGGGCGCGACCCGGTGCAGCTCGACTGGACCGCGATCCGCAGCGGGCTGACCGGCAAGCGCGTGCTCGTGACCGGCGGCGGCGGTTCTATCGGTTCCGAGCTGTGCCGCCAGGTCGCGCGCCTGGGCGCGAGTTCGCTGACCGTGCTCGAACTGTCGGAATACAACCTCTACCGCATCGAGCAGGAACTGCGCGCGGCCTGGCCCGACCTGATCTTCGACGCGCGCATCGGCAACGCCGGCGACGCGGCAACCTGCGAACGCCTCTTCGCCGCGACGCGGCCGCAAGTCGTCTTCCATGCGGCGGCCTACAAGCATGTGCCCTTGCTGCAGGGCCAACTGCGCGAAGCCGTGCGCAACAACGCGCTCGCGACACGCTGCGTGGCGGATGCCAGCGATCGCCATGGCGTGGAATGCATGGTGCTGATCTCCACCGACAAGGCGGTCAACCCGACCAGCATCATGGGCGCGTCCAAGCGCGTCGCCGAGATCTATTGCCAGAACCTCGCCGGACGCTCGTGCACGCGCTTCATCACAGTGCGGTTCGGCAACGTGCTGGACTCGGCCGGTTCGGTGGTGCCGCTGTTTCGCGAGCAGATCCGCGCCGGCGGCCCGGTCACCGTCACGCATCCGGAAATCACGCGCTATTTCATGACCATTCCGGAAGCCTGCCAGCTGATCCTGCAGGCCGAAGTGCTGGGCAAGGGTGGCGAGATCTTCGCGCTCGACATGGGCGAACCGATCCGCATCCGCGACCTGGCCGAGCAGATGATCCGGCTCACGGGCAAGGTGCCCGGTCGTGAGATCCAGATCGCGTATACCGGCCTGCGCCCCGGCGAGAAACTGTTCGAGGAACTGTTCCATCCGCTGGAGAACTACCGCAGTACTTCGCACGTCAAGATTTTCCTCGCGCAGCCGCGCAGCATGAGCTGGGAGATTCTCAACGCCCAGCTCGCGCGCGCCGCCCAGGCCGTGCAGGAGTTCGACGAGGACCAGCTGCGCCGCTGCATCGCCACGCTGCTGCCGGATTTCGCGTTCCGCGGCGGCGACGAGGCCGCGGTCGTTCCGTTCGATCGGGCGCAGGGACACCAATAGATTTTCGCCGCATACCGGTTTCAGAGGAGCGTCGGCGCGCGGCAGCGACTGTCGATGCCGATACCACGAGAGCACAACGGCGAGGCGTCCGCCTCACGCGACGCCGACACCGTTCGGCGCATTACGCCATACCGCATCAGCCAGGAGTTCGCATGTCGCAACGTCTACGCAAGGTCGTCTTTCCGGTTGCCGGTTTGGGCACGCGCTTCCTGCCGGCCACCAAGGTCGTGGCCAAGGAAATGCTGCCGGTACTGGACCGTCCGCTGATCCAGTACGCCGTCGACGAAGCCGTCGACGCGGGCGCCGACACGCTGATCTTCGTGACCAACCGCTACAAGCACGCGATCGCCGACTATTTCGACAAGGCCTACGAGCTCGAAACCAAGCTTGAGCAAGCCGGCAAGAAGGAATTGCTGTCGCTGGTGCAGAACGTGCTGCCCAAGCATGTGCGCTGCGTCTTCGTGACCCAACCCGAGGCGCTGGGCCTCGGCCATGCCGTGCTGTGCGCCAAGCCGGTCGTCGGCAACGAGCCTTTCGGCGTGATCCTGCCCGATGATCTGATCTGGAACAGCGGTCCCGGCGCGCTGCGCCAGATGGCCGAACTGGCCGCGTTCGAGAATTCCGGCGTCATTGCGGTCGAAGAAGTGCCGCATGAGCAGACCAGCAAGTACGGCATCGTCGATGCGCGTCCGATCAACGACCGCGCTGCACTGATCAAGCTCATGGTGGAGAAGCCCAAGCCCGAAGACGCGCCGTCGAACCTCGCCGTCGTCGGTCGCTACGTGCTGCCGGGCCGCATCTTCTCGCTGCTCGAAGCGACCAAGCCCGGCGCCGGCGGCGAGATCCAGCTGACCGACGCGATCGACGCGCTGCTCAAGCAGGAGCGCGTACTGGCCTATCGCTTCGAAGGCGAGCGCTTCGACTGCGGCAACAAGCTGGGACTGGTTCAGGCGACCCTGCATTTCGCGCTGCAGGACCCGATGCTGGCCGCGGCGACGCGGGAATTCGCGGCGCGCAAGTAGTCGTCAGCGCGCAGCAGGGAAGGCCGGCGATGCAGCAACACGACCTGAGCTACATCCTCAATCACCTCGGTGAGGAGGACCGCGCGCGCCATCGCGGCGCGGTCGCGCCGCCGATCTATCAGAGTTCGATCTTCGCGTTCGAATCGGTGGCGCGCATGCGCGCGGCGTTCGGCGACGAACTCGACACCACGCTGTATACGCGCGGCAACAACCCCACCGTCGAGATCCTGCGCAAGAAGCTGGCCGCGCTCGAAGGCGCCGAGGACGCGCTGCTGTTCGGTTCCGGCGCGGCGGCGATCGCCGCCGGCGTGATCGCAGGGCTCGGCGCGGGCGACCACGTGATCTGCGTGCAGAAGCCGTATTCATGGACGCGTACGCTGGTGCGCGATCTGCTCGGCCGCTTCGGCGTGAACCACAGCTTCGTCGACGCGCGTGACACGGCGCAGATCGAAGCCGCGCTGACGCCGCGGACGCGCCTGATCGTGCTCGAAAGCCCGAACACCATGACCTACGAGCAGCAGGACCTCGCCGCTGTCGCCGCACTGGCGCGCGCGCGGCATCCGCACGCTGCTCGACAACAGCTATGCCACGCCGCTGCACCAGCGCGCGATCGCGCTCGGCATCGATCTCGTCGCGCATTCGGCGACCAAATACCTCAACGGACATAGCGACGTCGTCGCTGGCGTGCTCTGCGGCAGCAAGGCACTCATTCGCGAGGTATTCCAGGGGCCGTACATGACGCTGGGCGCGATGCTGTCGCCGCATGACGCATGGCTGCTGATCCGCGGGCTGCGCACCTTGCCGCTGCGCATGCATCAGATCGCCGCCACGACCGCGCGTGTCATCGGGTTCCTTCGATCGCACGCGAAGGTCGAACGTCTCTGGTATCCGCACGATGCGGGCGATGCCCAGTTCGAGCTGAGCCAGCGCCAGACCTCCGGCGCGAGCGGCCTGCTGTCGTTCACGGTCCGCTGCGATTCGACGCTCGCGGTCGAGCGCTTCTGCGACGCGCTGCAGCGCTTCCTCATGACGGTGTCCTGGGGCGGCTATGAATCGCTGCTGTTTCCGGTCGCCGCGGTCTATCCGAGCGATACGCGCGTCGGTGCCGAACGTGCGGGCCAGGTGCCGGTCAATCTGGTACGCCTGTCCATAGGGCTGGAAGAACCCGAGGTGCTGATCGCCGATCTCGCCCAGGCCCTGGATCGCGTGTAGGGTTGCATCAACGGTCCCGGAGGAAACATGCGCCATTCGTCCTGTCTGCTCGCTGCATCTGCGTTTCTCCTCTCCGCCTGCGGCAGCCTGCCGCTGCGCTCGTCCGGCGCTGACGTCGCCGTCGCCGTGCCGCAGGAACTGGCCGGCGAATACGACAATCACGCGGAGCGCTGGAACGCGTCCGGCGGCGGCAAGCAGGCCCCGTCCGGCAATGCGGCACCCGCAATCCATCACTGGCTGAGCCATCCGGGCGGTGACAGGAACCAGCTGCTCTGGCGCGTGGTGCTTCCGGACACCACGCCGGTACAGGAAGCCCGCTGGCTGCTGGTCAATGAGAAAAATGGATTTGTTCCGTATCGTCCGCTGAGTGCGGAAGCCGAAGCGGTATTCCAGAACAGCGCCAGAAGCGTGCGCCTCGACGAAAAGTCCTGGGCACCGCTGAACGCCTGCACGCTCAAGGCCGCAGCCTCGCGCAACGGCCTTGCGTTCGCCGCCGATCCGGCGGCCTGCAGCGCCTTGCTGCCGGGCATTGGTGCGACGGCCGCGTTGCTGCCGCTGCGGTTCGAGCTCGTCGACGATCGCCTGCGTGTCGTGCTCGTGACCGACCAGGCCCGTGGCGTCGACGCGGCCACGCTGTCGCAGCGCGTGCGCTGGTTCACCGGCTGGGATGCGCTCAACGGCGGTGGCGCCAAGGCCGCCGCCGACAACAACGACTGGCACCTGCGTCGCGACCTGCGCCTGCACAGCGAAGGCGGTCGCGTCGCGCTCAAGTATCGCGACGGCGCGGCGTCGGGCTATTCGCTCGAGCTGGCGCGGCTGACCTATCGTGAAAGCAATACCGAAGTGCTGCGGCTGGCCGTGATCGAGGATGCCAGCGGCAAGACCCTGAGCTATGTCTGGGGCGATCCCGGTGCGACGCGCATCGGCCTGAGCCTGGGCTGGTTGCAGGTCGGTCTCGAAGCCGAAGGCATGACGCGCGATACGCGCACGCGATGACTGGACTGCCCGCCAGCTACTACCGCGCCACGGCCACGGCCTACGGCGGATTCGCTCCGCTGACGGGCCGGCAGGCGAGGCGTGTCGTGGTGATCGGCGGCGGTTACGCGGGCCTCAACACGGTCCTGGGGCTGGCCGAGCGCGGTGTGACCGATGTCGCGCTGCTGGAAAGCGACGACGTCGGCTTCGGCGCCTCGGGGCGCAACGGCGGTTTCGTCTTCGCCGGTTATTCACGTGGCGAGGAAGCGCTGGTCCGGCAGCTCGGTCCTGAACATGCCAAGGCGCTGTTCCTCAGTACGCTGGGCGGCGTGCAGCTGATTCGCGCGCGCGTCGGCAAATACCGCATACCGTGCGCGATGGTCGACGAGGGTGTGATCTGGGCCAACTGGTTCCGCAATTCGCGCGTGCTGCGCGAGCGCCAGCAATTTCTCGCCGAACAGTTCGGCGTGCACTGGGACTTCGTGCCGCGCGCCACGCTGCGCGAACTGTTGCGCAGCGAGCGCTATGGCGATGCGCTGTGGGAGCGCAGCGCGGTGCATCTGCATCCGCTGAACTATGCGATCGGACTGGCCCAGGCGGCCGCGGCCAAGGGAGTCGCGATCCACGAGCATTCCGCCGTGCGCGAACTGACGCGGCAGGGACAGGGCTGGCGCGTGCGCACGGCCGAGGGCGAAATCGAAGCTCAGCACGTCGTGCTCTGCTGCGGCGGCTATCTGGCCGGACTCGATGCGCAGGTCGATCGCGGCATTCTGCCGATCGCGACCTACGTCATGGTCACAGAACCGCTGGGCCCGCGCCTGCGCGAGTGCATCAACACGCGCGCGGCGGTCTACGACACGCGCTTTGCGTTCGACTACTACCGCCCGCTGCCCGATTCGCGCCTGCTCTGGGGCGGGCGCATCTCGGTCCGTGATCGCTCGCCCGAACGCGTGCGCGACCTGCTTTACCGCGACCTGCTCAAGGTCTATCCGCAGCTCGCCGGTACCCATGTGGATTTCGCGTGGTCCGGCCTCATGAGCTATGCGCGCCACCAGATGCCGCAGATCGGGCGCAAGCCCAACGGTCTGTGGTACGCCCAGGCCTTCGGCGGCCACGGGGTCGCGCCGACGACGGTCGCCGGCGAACTGCTCGCCGCGGCCATCGCGCAGGACGACACCGCGTGGCAGCGCTTCGCGCCGTTTGGCCTCACCTCCGCGATGCGCCCGTTCGGCTTCCTGGGCGCGCAGGCGAGCTACTGGTGGTATCAGGCCAAGGACTGGATGGCCGATTTCCGGGATACGTGAGCGGATCGTTGAGGCAGCGACACGGGCTCGGAGATAAGGTCTGCTGTTGCCTGGTCGCTTCACTCAGGTCGCGCGACGATTGTCGATGGTGACATCGTCGGCTCCTGTCGTCGTCGCACGAAAGGGCATGTCGGCGCAGCGGGCCTCAGTCCGGCGTCACGCTCGAACGCACGCGATACCCATCCCGCCCCGCGCTCTTGGCGTCGTAGAGCGCCGCATCGGCGATCTGCAGCAGTTCGGCGGCGCTCAGGGCGGCATCGCTCTGGCTGATCGCGACGCCGACGCTGGTGCTGATGCTCAATGTCACGTGGTGGTCGTCGAGCACGAACGGCTTGCGCATCGCCGCGACGATCTTTGCGGCAGCGGCGGACGCGTACTGCGAGCGGCGCATGCCTTCGATGATGACGGTGAATTCGTCGCCGCCGAGACGCCCGATCACGTCGGATGGACGCAGCACGCCGGCCAGACGCTGGGCGAACATCTTGAGCACGGCATCGCCGACCGCGTGGCCGTGGGTGTCGTTGACCTGCTTGAAGTGATCGATGTCGAGGTACATGACTACGAGCATCGAGCGCTGGTCGCGGCTGCGTGTGAGTGCACGTTCCAGGCGCACGAGGAAGCCGGCGCGGTTGGCCAGGCCGGTGAGGCTGTCCATTTCCGCGGCCTGTATCCAGCGCTGCTCCTCGACTTTCTTGCGCGTGACGTCCTGCGCCATGACGTGGATGCCGAGCACCTGGCGCCGCTCGTCGTCCCACTGCGGAATGTAGATCAGCTCCGTGCAGGAATAGCCGTCGTCGCGGCGGTCCTCGTCTTCGAACTCCACGCGCTGGCCGCGCAGCGCCTGCTCGATGTAGGGCAGGCGGCGCTGGTAGGTGGTGTCGCCGAGCACGCTGCGCGCGTGCCGGCCGATGATGCGGCCGCGCTCGCCGCCGAGGCTTTGCTCGTAGGCCGCATTGGCGAACTGGAAGCGCAGCGACGCATCGACGTAGGCGATCATGGCCGGCATGGCGTCGGTGATGGTGCGCAGGCGCTGCTCGTTGCGGCGCAGCTGCTCTTCGGCCAGGTGGCGCGCGGTGATGTCCTCGACGCTGCCGGCGTAGCCGATGATCTCGCCTTCGATGACGAGCGGTGCGGCCTGTATCGACACCCACACCGTCTGGCCGCTGTCCTGGCGCAGTCGCAGGCGTGACTGGAAGCGCGCGCGCGCCGCGGTGGCCGCGAGCCAGTCGCGCGCGACGCGGTCGCGATCCTCGGGATGCACGGCCTGCAGCCAGCCGCTGCCGCGCGCTTCGTCGCTGCGCAGGCCGGACATGCGTTCGAACGCGCGGTTGACGTAGCTGCAGGCGCCATCGAGACCGGCGCGGAACAGGCCCAGCGGCAAACCGTCGTTGACCGCCTCGAGTTCGGCCTGCTGTTCGCGCAGGCGGTGCTCGTAGAGGAGCCGCTCGGTGATGTCGAGCGCGTAACCGGTGACGAACGGCGCGCCGTTCTCGTCGTGCATCACGCGATTGTTGTACTCCCAGACGCGCTGGCCGCCGTCGCGGTGCAGCACGTAGAGCAGGCCCGAGTCCGCCTCGTCGCGCGCGATGCGGCGCAGATAGTCCTGGTAGCGCGCATGCAGCGCCGGCGGGACTATCTCGAACATCGAGCGGCCGACGAGTTCGGCGACGCGGTAGCCCAGCGCGCTCGCCGCGGCGGGGTTGATCGACTGCACCACGCCGTCGAAGTCGTGCGTGCAGATCAGGCCAAGGCTCTGCTCGAACAGGTCGCGGAAGCGGCGTTCGCTGGTCTCGATCGAACGGATCGCCTGGCGCTGCGCGGTCACGTCGCGGGCCATGACCAGACGCGCCTGGCGCCCGCCGTAACGCAGTGCGCACGTCGTGGTCTCGACCAGGAATACGCGGCCGTCGGCACTGCGATGACGCCACAGCTCGGCGTCGGCACGCTCGTTGTCGGGCAGGGCCAGGGCGGCGCGCAACTTGGCGTGATCTTCTGGCGGGCGGATGTCGAACAGGGTCATGCCGAGGAACTGTTCGCGCGACCAGCCGTAGGCGCGCAGCGCCGCATCGTTGACGGTCAGAAAGCGCAGGCTGATGCGGTCGAATACCCACATCGGCAGCGGTGCGAAGTCGAACACCGCCTGCAGGTCGTCGCGTTGCAGGCGCATGGCGTTGACGCCGTCGCGCAGGGACAGGGTCTGCGTGACCACCCGCCGCAGCGTGGCCGCATCCAGCGTAGGCAGCGCGAGCCAGGCGGACGCGCCGGCTTCGATCCAGCGCCGGCCGCGTGTCACGTCCTCGTCGCTGTCGAGCGCGACCCAGGCCGTCGAGGGCGCAAGCTGGGCAAGCTGCGCATAGGTTGGCGTAGCAGGATCGAGCGCTTCGACGAGCAGGATGTCGCAGGCCACGGCCGGCAGGGCGCGCACCGCATCGTCGAGCTCGCCCAGCGCAGTGACGTGGTCGCCGCCATTGCGCAGCAGGCCCGTCAGCGCGCGGATCACCGCTGCGCTGCCGATCAGGCCGATGTCTACACCCGCATTCATGTCCTCGTTTTGCCTGCAGCCGGAATCTGTCCCCGGAGGACGAACCGATTCTAGCAACGCAGCCGGTGTGTGATGCGCAGGCGATGTGACGAGCGCTGTGCAGGGAACTGCAAGCACGGGCTTGTCACTCACGCGGCGACGGATCGTGCAGCACGGCAGCGCGTGGCGCGGCGCGAGTGTACGATCTGCGCACTTTGCGATTTTTCGCCTCTGCGGCAAGCGCGCTGGCACGGGGAGCCGTCGTCGGCGGGCTAGTCGAACCCGTCGGCGAAAATGCCATCGGCTACGGCCGTCGCGGGCAGGCGCACGATGTCGTAGTCGAGCGGGCTTCCGGGTACCTCACGGCCCCAGTACAGCTGCACATGGCTTGCCGACGTGCCGACCAGCGGATGCGGTTCGACGTCGCTCGCAGCGGCGCTTTCGTGCTGGGTCAGCGCCGGTTCGAACAAGGCGCCGTCGAGGGATCGCTGCGAGTAGATGTCGTATTGGCTGGCGTTGGCATGGATGTAGAACACGACGAAAGCGTCGTCGGGCATCACGACGGGCAGCGAATCGTGATTGTCGCCGCTGGCGGTCAGGCTGGTCGGCGGTGCGCTCCAGTCGCGGACATCGGTGGTCGTCTTGGCGAGGATCTGGAGCACCGACGCGCCGGATTGATAGGTTGCCAGGTAGCGGCCGTCGCTCGCGCGATAGGTGATACGCGGCAGCTGGCTGCCGGTCGAGATCGTCGTCTGCAGTTGATCCCAGGTCACGCCGTTGTCGCTGGACTGGGCCACGTAGCTGCCGCTGCCCAGGCGCTGGTAGCTCATCGTCAGCGTACCGTCGGGATGGCGGATCACATGCGGATTGAGCTGGCCACCGGTGCCGCCGAGGGCCAGCTCGCCCTGTTCAGTGAAACTCACGCCGTCGCTGGAAGTGGCGCGGAACAGGCGGTAGCTCGTGAGCGCGCCGCTGCCCTTCAGATAGAACAGCACGAAGGATCCGTCGCCGAGCTGCAGCAGCGCCGGATGGCGTTCGTTGGCGTTCGTGGCGATCACGCTCGTGGGCGTAGACCAGGTGGCGCCATCGTCGGCGGAGCGTGTGATCCACAGATCGCCGATGAGGTTGGTGTCGAGGCGCTCGAACGCCAGCAGCAGCTCGCCGTTGGCGGCGCGCAGGATGGACGGCTGATAGTCGGTGCCGCTGCCGCCGCTGACGATCTGCTGCGCCGGGGCCAGCGCCGGCGTGAGCAAGGCCAAGGCGACCGCCATTGCCCGACGCCGTGTGGGTGCTGGATTCGTCATCGCGGCTTCCGGTTCGTGGATGCGCGTTTGTGCACCACGCGCCGAGGTGTGGTCAATGGCCGCTCAGACAAATCGCTGCCGACCGGTTCGAGGGGCCAGTCTCGCGGTCAGCTCGCCGGGCAGGGGCCACCGGCATCCGCCCACAGCTTGAATCTGGCGACGAATTCCGCATGCGGCACCGGCACCGGCGCGCGTTCGCCGCCGGGATTCCAGCCCCACAGCACGAGCTTGTCTTCGCTGACGTGCTTGAGCAGGGCGGCGAAATCACGGCCACCGTTTTCGTTCTTGTCCTGGATCATGCGGCACAGCGCCGGTGCGCTCAGGCCTATCGTGACCATGCGGCGCTGCGGCGGCGGCAGCGCCCAGTGCGGCGCACCCGGTGGCGCGTGCGGGCCATAGCTGGCCGGCAGATTGGCATCGCCGTGGCAGGTCGAGCAGGGCAGGCCCTCGGCGCCGTGGCCGGTGGGACCGCGCACTACGCCCATGCTGTGCGGCAGGCCGGCATCGAACTGCAGCGGCGCGTCGCCGGGGATATGGCAGTTCTGGCAGCGCGGGTGCTGGAACACCTGCTTGACCGTGTCGAATGCGGCGAGCGCGGCTTTTTGCTGCGCGGGATCGGGGCCGGTATTGCATCCAGCCAGCAGCAGTCCGGCGAACGAGGCGAGGGCGATGCGGGTGAGGGCAGGCATGGCGGTCGTCTCCTCAGCTCGTCGCGCGCAGCGGCAGCTCGCGCTGGCGCTGGCCGGTCAGGGCGAACAGGGCATTGGCCAGTGCCGCGGCAATCGGCGGCACGCCGACCTCGCCGATGCCACCGGGCTTGTCGGTGCTTGGCACGATGTGCACGTCGATCTGCGGCATCTGGTTCATGCGCAGCACGCGGTAGTCGTGGTAGTTCGATTCCTGCACGCGGCCCTGCTTGAATTCGATCCTGCCGAACAGCGCCGCGCTGAGGCCGAACACCACGCCGGATTCCATCTGCGCGGCGATGCCGGCCGGATTCACCGCGATGCCGCAGTCGATCGCGCAGGTCACGCGATGGACGCGGATCGCGCCATTCTCGACCGAGATCTCGGCGACCTGGGCCGCATAGCTCGCGAACGATTCGTGCACGGCGATGCCGCGCGCGCGTCCGGCCGGCAGCGGTGTGCCCCAGCCGGCCTTTTCCGCGGCGAGATTGAGCACGCCCAGGTGCCGCGCGTGCTTGCGCAGCAGGCCCTGGCGGAACGCGACCGGATCCTTGCCGGCCGCGTGGGCGAGCTCGTCGATGAGGCTTTCCATGACGAAGCCGGTATGGCTGTGCCCGACCGATCGCAGCCACAGCACGGGAACACCGGTTTCCGGGGAATGCAGGTCGACGCGATGGTCGGCGATGTCCTTGACGTAGGGCGAATCGGCCACGCCTTCGACCGATGTCGCGTCGACGCCGTTCTTGATCATCATCGCGAAGGGCGTGCCGCCGAGTATCGACTGGCCGACGATGCGGTGCTGCCAGGCGACCGGTTGGCCCGCCTCGTCGAGGCCGACCTCGACCTTGTGCACAAATGCAGGACGGTAATAGCCGCCGCGGATGTCGTCCTCGCGCGTCCACACGGTCTTGACCGGCTTGCCAGCGGCCTTGGCCACCTCGACGGCTTCGGAGACGAAGTCGCTGGTCGGCGTGGCGCGCCGGCCGAAGCCGCCGCCGAGGAACATCGTGTGAATCCTGACCTGCTCGGGCTTGAGCCCGGTGATGCGCGCCGCAGTGGCCTGTTCGAGGGTCTGGAACTGCGTACCGGTCCAGACCTCGCAGAGATCCTTGCCGATCTTCACCGTGCAGTTCAGCGGTTCCATCGGCGCATGTGCGAGATAGGGCACGGCATACTCGGCCTCGACACGTCTGGCTGCCTTGGACAAGGCCGCCGTCGCATCGCCGGCCTGGCTGGCCACGGTCCCTTCGCTGCCGGCGTATTTGGCGTATTCCTCACGCAGACTGGCGCTATCCAGGCTTGCATTGGGTCCGAGGTTCCATTCGATCCGCAGCGCGTCGCGGCCGCGCTTGGCGGCCCAGAAATGATCGGCGACGACGGCGATGCCGCTAGGCACCTGCACGACGTCGCGCACACCGGGAACCTGTTTCGCGGCGCTCGCGTCGAAGCTCGTGACGCTGCCGCCGAACACCGGCGAGCGTGCCACGACGGCGGTCAGCAGACCCTCGAATTGCACGTCCATGCCGAACTTGGCACGGCCATCGATCTTCTCGGGCGTGTCGAGGCGCCTGGTCGGCTTGCCGATGAGCTTCCAGTCTCTTGGATCCTTGAGCGCTACCGTCTTGGGCGCGGTCAGCTTCGCCGCGGTACCCACGAGTTCACCGTAGCGCGCGTGTTTGTCGCCGGCGATGACGCTGCCATTTTCAGTGCGGCAGGCGGCGGCCTTGACCCCGAATTGCTTCGCGGCCGCCTGGATCAGCAGCGCGCGCGCCGTCGCTCCTGCCTGACGATAGCGTTCGAACTCGGTCCAGGTACTCATGGAGCCGCCGGTGAACTGCATCGGCATGCCCATGGCGAAATAGTCCGGCGCGGCCGGCGCATGCTCGACGCTGATGCGGCTCCAGTCCGCATCGAGTTCCTCGGCGATCAGCATCGGCAGCGCGGTCCAGATGCCCTGGCCCATCTCCGAATGCGCCAGCAGCACGGTGATGCGGTCGTCCGCACCAATGCGCAGGAATGCGTTCGGCGCGAGGCTGGCCGCCGCTGGTTCGGCCGCGGCCTGGGCCAGGCGATGGGCGCCGGGCACGAAGAACGACACGACGAGCGCGCCGCCGCCGAGCGCGGTGGTCCTGAGGAAATCGCGTCGCGAAGAATCGGTGCTGGTTTTCATGCGCGCCTCGCTGGCAAAGAGGGAGCGTTCCCGGTGAATCGCCGGTTTTCGCGTCAGGTCTGGCCTGAGCCTCAGGTCTGGCCTGAGTCTTTGACCAACTCGGCCGCGCGGTGCACGGCGGCCCTGACGCGCTGGTAGGTGCCGCAGCGGCAGATGTTGCCGCTGAGTGCGGCGTCGATGTCGGCGTCGGTCGGCGCGGGCTTGACCTTGAGCAGGGCCACGGCCGACATGATCTGGCCGGACTGGCAATAGCCGCACTGGACCACATCGAGTTCGGCCCAGGCACGCTGTACCGGATGGCTCGCATCGGCCGAGAGACCTTCGATCGTCGTGATCGACTTGCCCGCCGCCGCGCCGACCGGCATCACGCACGCGCGTAACGGCGCGCCGTCGACATGCACGGTACAGGCGCCGCATTGCGCCATGCCGCAACCGAATTTGGTGCCGGTGAGCCCGGCGATGTCGCGAATGACCCAGAGCAGGGGCATGTCATCGGGAACGTCGAACTGCTGCGTCTTGCCGTTGATCGTGAGGCTGACCATGAGGACTCCCGATGCTGCCGATGGGTGGCTCGGTTTGCGCGTTGGCGTGGCGCGCGGGTATTGCGCGGGCACGCGGTTCGACGCGGGAGAGCATGGAGTTCTGCGGGTGGGGGCGTCAACCGTTGATTTGGGACGCTGCTGGTCTGGCATCAGTTGATGGTCTGGCACCAACGGATTTCGATCGCTTGCAGCGCTCGACCGCTTGTGGTTTGGCACCAACGGATTTCAATCGCCCGCGGCGCTCGACCGCTTGTGGCTGGGCAAGAAGGGCTTTCGATCGCCTGCGGCGCTCGACCTACTCTTTCTTTGCGGTGTGCAAAGAAA
>NZ_JAVTWC010000050.1:62895-75852 GCF_032229445.1 Tahibacter sp. | reverse complement strand
TGAATTTCCAGGGCTATGTCGCGTTCGGCATCTCGCTGTGCATCGCGCTGCAGGCGCTGGTATCGATCGGCGTGAATCTCGGCGTGCTGCCGACGAAGGGACTGACCCTGCCGCTGATCAGCTCCGGCGGTTCGTCCGTGCTGATGACCTGCGCGATGATCGGCGTGCTGCTGCGTGTGAGCTACGAGCTGACCCGCGAGGAAGCGCAGAGCGTGGAAACGGCGCAGGCGCGCGTGCAGTCTGGAGTGTGGACATGAGCGCGCCATCGCAGGCCCCGGTGCTGATCATGGCCGGCGGCACTGGTGGACACATTTTCCCCGGCCTTGCCGTGGCCGAGGAACTGCGCGCGCGCGGTGTGCCCGTGCTGTGGATGGGCGCGGCCGGCGGCCTGGAAACCGAACTCGTGCCCAAGGCAGGCATCGCGATCGAGACGCTGGACATCGGCGGCCTGCGCGGCAAGGGCATTGCCGCGCAGCTCAGGGCGCCGCTGCGCATCGCGCGCGCCGTGCTGGCTGCGCGCCGCATGCTGCGCCGCTCGCGGCCGCGCAGTGTTCTGTCGATGGGTGGCTATGCCGCCGGTCCCGGCGGGATTGCCGCGTGGCTCATCGGCACGCCGCTGCTGGTACACGAACAGAACCGCATACCCGGCGCGACCAACCGCGCGTTGGCGCGCGTCGCGCGCCGTGTACTCACCGGGTTCGCCGATGCCTTTCCACAAAGCCAGAATTCAATCTGGGTAGGCAACCCCGTGCGTGCGACGATCGCAGCGATCCTCGCGCCGCGCGAACGCTTTGCCGCACGCAGCGGCCCGGCGCGCCTGCTCGTGCTCGGCGGCAGCCTGGGCGCGCAGACGCTGAACACGCGCCTGCCGCTGGCCCTGGCGCAACTCCCGCTGGACGCGCGGCCACAGGTGCGCCATCAATGCGGCGCGCGGCACACCGAGGCGACGCAGGCGGCATACGCGAACGCCGGTGTCGAGGCCAGCGTCGACGCCTTCATCGACGACATGGCTACCGCCTATGCGTGGGCCGACCTCATCGTCTGCCGCGCTGGCGCACTCACGCTGGCCGAGATTGCCGCCGCCGGCTGCGGCTCCGTGCTCGTGCCGTATCCGCACGCGGTCGACGACCACCAGACGCGCAATGCGGATGCCTTCGTCGGCCTCGGCGCTGCATTGCGCATTGCCGACGGCGACGCAACCCCGCAGCGCCTGTACGAGGAATTGAACGTCTTGCTCAACGACAGACAGCGCCTGCTCGCGATGGCGGAAGCCGCGCGCGGGCTGGCCCGGCCGGACGCCGCGGCCCGCATCGCCGCACAGTGCCTCGAGGTGGCCGTATGACGCCGCGCCGTCTCGGACCCCATGACGACATCATCCATGCTCTGCGACGCGTGCATTTCGTCGGCATCGGCGGCGTCGGCATGAGCGGCATTGCCGAGGTGCTGCACAACCTCGGCTACGACGTGTCGGGATCGGACAGGGCCGAGTCAGCCACGACGCGGCGCCTGGCCGGGCTGGGCATCCGCGTGGACAGCGGCCATGCGGTTGAACATGTGGAAAATGCCGATGCGATCGTTGTGTCCAGCGCGATCCGTGCGGACAATCCGGAACTGCTCGCCGCGCGCCAGCGCCGCATCCCCGTGGTGCCGCGTGCGGAAATGCTCGGCGAGCTCATGCGCTTCCGCCGCGGCATCGCCGTCGCTGGCACTCACGGCAAGACCACGACGACCAGCCTCGTCGCGAGCGTGCTCGCCGAGGCGGGCCTGGACCCGACTTTCGTGATCGGCGGCCAGCTCACGGCGGTGGCGGCGAACGCACGCCTGGGAACCGGCGAATACCTGGTCGCCGAGGCCGATGAATCGGACGGCTCGTTCCTGATGCTCTCGCCGATGATCGCGATCGTCACGAACATCGACGCCGATCACCTGGAAAACTACGAGGGCGATTTCGGCAAGGTCAAGAAGGCGTTCGCGGATTTCCTGCACCGCCTGCCGTTCTACGGACTTGCGGTGCTATGCATCGACAATGCCGAGGTGGCCGAGCTGGCCCGGGAAACCACGCGCAGCATCCTGACCTATGGCATAGCGACTGCGGACGCCGACGTGCGCGCAGAAAACCTGCGCCAACAGGGTGCGCAGATGTTCTTCGATCTCGTGCTGCCGGGCGCGGACACGGTCGTGCCGGTGATGCTGAATCTTCCCGGATTGCACAATGTGCTGAACGCACTGGCGGCGGCGGCGGTGGCCTGGCAGCTCGGCGTCGACGCCGCGGCAATCCAGCGCGCACTGGCGCAGTTCCAGGGCGTTGGCCGGCGGTTCCAGGCGCGCGGCGAGCTGATCCTGGACGAAGGCCGCGTGGCCCTCGTCGACGACTACGGCCATCACCCCAGCGAACTCGCCGCGGTGTTCGCCGCCGCGCGCGGCGGCTGGCCGGAGCGGCGACTCGTGGTCGCGTTCCAGCCGCATCGCTACTCGCGCACACGCGACCTGCTCGACGACTTCGCCAAGGTGCTCAGCGAAGTGGACATAGTCGTGCTGACCGAAGTCTATCCGGCCGGCGAAGCGCCGATCGCGAACGCCGACGCGCGCGCACTGGCGCGCGCGCTGCGCGCACGCGGCAAGGTCGATCCCGTGGTCATCGACCATCCGCGCGAACTGAAAGACGTGCTGCCCGCGCTGCTGCGCGACGGCGACCTTCTGCTGCTCATGGGCGCAGGCGATATCGGCGCGGCGGCGAGCGAGCTGGCCGCGCTCGGCGAACTGAAGACAAAGGCAACTCCCTGATGCGCATCACCGATCCCCAACTGTTCGGACGCGTTGCCGTGGCCCTCGGAGGCAATTCGGCGGAGCGCGAAGTCTCGCTGGCCTCGGGGCGCAATGTGCTCGAAGCGCTGCGTTCGCTCGGCGTCGACGCGCATCCGGTCGATGGCATCCCGGCGCTGCTCGATGCGCTGCGCGCAGGCCATTTCGCGCGCGTGTTCAACATCCTGCATGGCCGCGGCGGCGAGGACGGCATGCTGCAGGGCGCGCTGCAGGCGCTCGGTGTGCCGTTCACCGGCTCTGGCGTGCTCGGCTCGGCACTGACCATGGACAAGGTGCGCACCAAGGAGATCTGGGTTGCGAAGGGGCTGCCGACTCCGCGCTTCCACGCCTACCGCAAAGGCGAGGACATCGCCGCGGTGATCGCGGAGCTGCGCTATCCGGTCATCGTCAAGCCGTCGCACGAAGGCTCCAGCGTCGGCATCACGCACGTGTTCGACGACGCCGACCTGCCCGCCGCGCTGGAGCTGGCTTCGCGCTACGACGGCGAACTGATCATAGAGGAACTCATCGTCGGCGATGAGTTCACCGTCGCCATCCTCGACGGAGAGACGTTGCCCAGCATCAACATCGTGCCCAAGGGCGAGTTCTACGACTATCACGCCAAGTACGTTGCCGAGGATACGCAATACCTGTGTCCCGGCCTGCAGGGCGCGGCCGAGGAGGAAATGCGTGCGCTCGCGCTGCGTGCTTTCCACGCGTCGGGCGCCAGTGGCTGGGGCCGCGTCGACCTGATGCGCGACCGTAGCGGCGGCAACTGGCTGATCGAGGTGAATACGACGCCGGGGATGACCAGCCACTCGCTGGTGCCCAAGGCGGCGCGCGCGGTCGGCATCGAGTTTCCCCAGCTGTGCTGGCGAATTCTCGAAACCAGCCTCGGAGACGTCGCCGCATGAGTGCGACGGCAATCCAGCGTCTCCTCGCCTGGGCGATCGCGCTGACCCTGGTCGCGCTGCCCGTGGTCGGCCTGCTCAACGGCTGGTACGCGGCCGACCGCTGGCCGGTGCGGCAGCTCGAGCTGCAGGCCGAGTTCTCCAACGTCAGCGCCGAGCAAATCCGCGCCGCGGCGGCGCCGGCGATCGGCATCGGCTTCTTTGCGGTAGATCTCGCCGGCGTGCAGAAGAGCGTGGCGCAGTTGCCCTGGGTCGAAAAGGTCGAGGCACGCAAGCGCTGGCCCGACACGCTGGTGCTGCGCATCTACGAACAGCAGCCCTACGCACACTGGGGCGGCAGCCGGCTGATCAATCGCGAAGGCGAATTGTTCGAAGTGCCGGGTGCTTCCGAGATCCAGGGACTGCCACGGCTGGACGGACCCGACGAGCGCATTGCCGAGGTCATCGCGTTCCACAACGCCGTGCTGGCCGAAGCGGTGGGCAGCAGCCTGCAGATATCGGGCGTCAGCCTGAGCGCGCGCGGCAGCTGGACCGTTCATCTCGACAGCGGCGCCGACATCATCGTCGGCAACGAGCATGCGCCGGAGCGTCTGCGCCGCTTCCTGCAGATGTATCCGCGCGTGGCCGCGAGCGGCCAGGGCGCGTTCGAGTACGTCGATCTTCGCTACAGCAACGGCTTCGCGATGAAGTGGCCCGGCGCACCCGTCGCCGTACCCGCATCGGCGCCGCCTCCGCCCGCCACTCCTGATCCCGCGCCGGTGGAAGACGCATGAACCGCAAGACGGAAAAATCCCTGATCGTGGGCCTGGACATCGGCACGTCCAAGACCGTCGCCATCGTCGGCGAGTTTCAGCACGGCGAGCCGGTCGAGATCATCGGCGTGGGTTCGCACGCCTCGCGCGGGCTCAAGCGCGGTGTGGTCGTCGATATCGAGTCGACGGTGCAGTCGATCCAGCGCGCGGTCGAGGAGGCCGAGCTCATGGCCGGCTGCGAGATCCGCTCGGTCTACGCGTCGATCTCCGGCAGCCACATCAAGGACGACAACTCGCACGGCACGGCGCCGATCCGCGACAAGGAAGTGACCCAGGCCGACCTCGACGCGGTGCTCAATGCGGCCAGCGCGCTGGCGATCCCGGGCGACCGCTGGGTCGTCTACAAGGAGCCGCAGGAATACCTCATCGACGGCCAGGAGGGCATACGCCATCCGGTCGGGATGTCCGGCGTGCGCCTGGAAGCGAACGTGCACCTCGTCACCGGCGCGGCCAGCGCGGCGCAGAACATCATGAAGTGCATCCAGCGCTGCGGCCTGTCGGTCGACGAGCTCGTGCCTTCGGCGGTCGCCTCGGCGCGCGCGGTACTGACCCAGGACGAGCGCGAACTCGGCGTCTGCCTCGTCGACATCGGCGCGGGAACGACGGATCTGTCGATCTACACACAAGGCGCGATCCGCCACACGGCCGTGCTGCCGATCGGCGGTGACCAGGTCACCAACGACATCGCCCAGTTCGTGCGCACGCCGACGGCGAATGCCGAGGAAATCAAGATCCGCTACGCCTGCGCCCTGGCGCAGCTCGCCACGGCCGAGGAAACCATCCAGGTGCCCAGCGTCGGCGATCGCCCGCCGCGACGTCTGGCGCGGCAGACCCTGGCCGAGGCGGTGCAGCCACGCTACGAGGAAATCTTTGAGATGGTGCAGGCTGAGCTGCGTCGCTCGGGGCTGGAAGAGCTGACCCGGGCCGGCATCGTTCTGACCGGCGGTGGCGCCAAGATGGAAGGCGTGGTCGAGCTGGCCGAGGAACTGTTCCACATGCCGGTGCGCCTGGGCGTGCCGCAGCACGTCAGCGGCCTGTCCGACGTGGTTTCCAACCAGATCCATGCCAGTGGCGTGGGCCTGCTCCTCTACGGCGCCGGCCGCGAAGCCGTGCGCCGACCCGCGGGCGCCGGCGTCGCCCGCGTCGGCGGGCTCTGGGACAAGGTGATGCATTGGTTCAAGGGAAATTTCTGAACGGGTGAATCAAACGGCATTTGCTCAAAGCGGCGACGCCACGGCGTCGCCGGGTTGCAGCCCGCGGCAGGAAGTCGCGGTGCAGGGCGAAAGGCCCTGCAAGCGGAGAACGCGCCTGTTCTCCGACCGGTCGGCGGGCCAGGCAGGTCCGCGCGGCACACAAAACCAGCAGTTCATAAAACCGGAGGATGGGAGTCATGTTCGAATTCGTGGAAAAGATCGCGCCGAACGCGGTGATCAAGGTCATCGGTGTCGGCGGCGGCGGCGGCAATGCCGTCGCCCACATGGTGCAGCAGCACGTCGAGGGTGTTGATTTCGTCTGCGCGAATACCGATGCGCAGGCGATCAAGAACTCCGGCGCCAAGTTCAGCCTGCAGCTGGGCAGCAATGTGACGAAGGGACTCGGCGCCGGCGCCAATCCGGAAGTCGGTCGCCAGGCGGCGCTGGAAGATCGTGAGCGCATCGTCGAGATGCTGCAGGGTGCCGACATGGTGTTCATCACCGCCGGCATGGGTGGCGGCACCGGCACGGGCGCGGCGCCCGTGGTGGCGCAACTGGCCAAGGAACTTGGCATCCTCACGGTTGCCGTCGTGACCAAGCCGTTTCCGTTCGAAGGCCGGCGCCGCATGCAGGTCGCGCTCAAGGGCATCGAGGATCTGAGCCAGCACGTCGACTCGCTGATCACCGTGCCCAACGAAAAACTGCTGACCGTGCTTGGCCGCGACGTGACCCTGCTCAGCGCGTTCAAGCAGGCCAACGACGTGCTGCTCGGTGCAGTCCAGGGCATTGCCGACCTGATCACCCGTCCGGGCCTGATCAACGTCGACTTCGCCGACGTGCGCACGGTCATGTCCGAGATGGGCATGGCGATGATGGGCACGGGGTCCGCCAAGGGCGACGACCGCGCAGTAGCGGCCGCCGAGTCGGCGATCAACAACCCATTGCTGGAAGACGTCAATCTCGCCGGTGCGTGCGGCATTCTCGTGAATGTCACGGCGGGTCCGAACCTGACCATGCGGGAGTTCGACGAGATCGGCCAGGTCATCCACGGCTTTGCGAGCGAAGACGCGACCGTGGTCATCGGTACGGCGCTGGATCCGGAGCTGCAGGACGAAGTGCGCGTCACTGTGGTAGCGACCGGTCTGAACCGTGCGGCCATCCGCCAGCCGGTGATGACGCGTCGCGATGAGCCGCGTCCGCGCCTGGTGCTGCGTACGGGCACCGGCAATGAAGTCGTCGACTACGCCCAGCCCGCGGTGCGTGTGGCCGGTCCGGCGGCGCGCCAGGTCAGCGTCAGCGAAACGGCGGTCGCCGCGGAACCGGCAATGGACTACCTGGACATTCCTGCGTTCCTGCGGCGCCAGGCGGACTGACCGGGCGCGGAACGGGGTCCGCGCGTGGAAGGGCGACGATCCGCAGCACCCGCTGCGGCGTTGTCGCGTCGGTCGCGTAGGGGTTTTGCGCAAGAAAGCGTCAAAGGCAGGTGACGACAGGCGCCGTCATCGGTCATGCTACGTCCTCCTAAAGGCGATATGCCGACGGCATATCGCCTTTTTTATGCCCGATCGCACGGTTATTGTTGTATCCACGCCACAGGTTGTGGGTCCCGCGCATCGTTTTGCTTTTCTGTCATAAAGCCCTGTGCTAGCATCCGGACCGTTTTGTTGGCTCCTGCCCCAGGGGACAAAAGTAGAAATGATCAAACAACGAACGCTCAAAAATGTCATTCGGGCGACAGGCGTCGGCATCCACACCGGCGAAAAGGTCTATATGACCCTGCGCCCGGCGGCGGTAGACACGGGTATCGTGTTCCGTCGCGTGGATCTGAATCCGCCGGTGGAAATCCATGCCCGCGCGGAAAACGTCGGTGATACCAGCCTGTCCAGCACCCTGACCAAGGGAACGATCCGCGTATCGACAGTCGAACATCTGCTGTCGGCCATGGCGGGCCTGGGCATCGACAACGCCTACGTGGACCTGTCCGCTTCCGAAGTGCCTATCATGGACGGCAGCGCCGGCCCCTTCGTATTCCTGCTGCAGTCCGCGGGTATCGAGGAACAGGCCAAGGCCAAGCGCTTCATCCGCATCAAGAAGCCGCTGACCATTCAGGAAGGCGACAAATGGGCGCGATTCGAGCCCTTCGACGGCTTCAAGGTCGGCTTCTCCATCGATTTCAACCATCCGATCTTCACCGCGCAGACTTCTCGCGCGGAGATCGACTTCTCCACGACTTCGTTCGTGAAGGAAGTCTCGCGCGCGCGCACCTTCGGCTTCATGCGTGATATCGAGATGCTGCGCGAGCGCAACCTCGTCCTGGGGGGGTCGATGGACAATGCGATCGTCCTCGACGACTATCGCGTACTCAACGAAGACGGTCTGCGCTACGAGGACGAATTCGTCAAACACAAGATCCTCGATGCCATCGGTGACCTGTACCTGCTCGGACACAGCCTTATCGGTGCGTTCTACGGGCACAAGTCTGGCCATCAGTTGAACAATCAGCTATTGCGTAACCTGCTGGCGGATACCAGCGCGTGGGAAGAGGTTTGCTTCGACGACCCGGCCACGGCACCGATTTCCTACGCCCACCCTGCCCAGGCGATGTAGGAAGCAACACTCGCTACGGCCCTCAGCAAGCCGCAGCGCGGCGCGGTCAAGACTCCGCGTCATTGGAATCAGCAGTTTCGGCGAGGGACGCCATACTTAAGAACAGGGCCCTGAGTTCGGGGTCTGCCAGTGCGACCGCCGCCTTGCTCAAATGCGCGGCAGCGGTGTGGGAAAGCGGCTTCCGCCTTGCAGGCTCCGGGGGAACGGACGGCAAGGGTGCCACTTTGACGGCGAACGACTTGAAAGGCTGGCCCAGTGCTTTTTGCGCTTCGGCCAGGATCGGGGATTGGTGAAGCCTCAGCTTTGCCGCCCAGGTCGAGGAGTCCGCCAGAAAAACAACGCGACCCTGTCGCGCATCGGCCAGGCAGCAATGCAGGCGGAGCGCAGGGGGTAGCGTCAGGCGCAGACGAAGATCCAATGCTTCCAGCGCTCGCGCTCGCTTGATAAGCGACGCGACGGGGGAAGTCTCGCCGACCGGTTTGGGGCCGGACGGCGGGCGCCGCGATGTGGACGCGGTTGACGGTGGCTTTGTTTGCATCTCGGAAACCCAGGCAGAACTAGAACGAACCGGCATGAATATCATTATTGTCGCAAAGCCGCATGCGGTGCCGCAGACCATCGATCTCGGTTGCTGGCGTACCCGGCTGAAGTGTGGAGCGATACTTGGCTGCGCCGCCCTTGCTTGTGCTCTGCTGGGCGTCAGCGTGGCCTACAGCGTGGCCGGTCCGAAGACACGGACGCTGGCCGAAGTGCGGGAACTCAAGGAACAGAGCGACGCGCGCCTGCGCGAACTCGAACAGATCAAGCAAAGTACCCAGCGCGATCTCGATGCGCTGGCGGTCAAGCTCGGTGCCCTGCAGGCGCATGCGACCCGCCTCAATGCGCTCGGTGAGCGCCTGACCCGCGCCGGCAAGCTCGACGATGGCGAATTCAGCTTTTCCGAGCCGCCCGCGGTCGGCGGTCCCGAAGAACCGGAGTCCCCCGTGTTGCATGCGGTCGCACCGGAGCTGACCGACTCCATCGAAGAGCTGCATGGCCGCTTCGTGCGCCAGCAGGCCCAGCTCGAAGTGCTGGAGAACCTGCTGCTGGATCGCAAGATCGATTCCGACCTGCTGCCCAGCGGCATGCCGGTCAGCTCCGGCTATATCTCGTCCTACTTCGGCGGCCGTCCCGATCCCTTCAACGGCGCCAGCGCTTTCCACTCCGGCATCGATTTCGACGCCAACATGGGTGCGGACATCCACTCGGTCGCCGAAGGCGTCGTCACGTGGTCCGGCACCCGTCCCGGTTACGGCAACGTGGTCGAGGTCGACCACGGCAATGGCTATATGACCCGCTATGCACATAACTCCCAGAACCTGGCTCTGGTCGGCCAGCGCGTCCGCGTCGGCGAAATCATCGCCAAGGTCGGCTCCACCGGCCGCTCCACCGGTTCGCATGTGCATTTCGAAGTCTGGCTCAACGGAAAGGCTGTCAACCCGATCGCCTACGTGCGCAGCCAGCGCAAGGCCTGACAGCCGGGTCAGCCGTCCGCAGCCCTTGAATCCGGGGGCTGGCAACCCACCATGCTTTTCCCGACGCGGCCGCCGGCTTATCATCGGCGGTCCGCTCGTGCCTGCGCACCGCGCGGGCTTTGCGCGTTTCTCCCTTTCCTGCTGAGCGACTTACTCCATGTTCAACCGTCTGATGACGAGCCTTTTCGGCAGCCGCAACGATCGCGTGCTGCGCCAGCTCAACAAAGCCGTGGCACAGATCGCCACGCTCGAGCCGGCGATGCAGGCCTTGTCCGACGCGGAGCTGTGCGCTCGCACACAGCAGTTCAAGCAGCGTCTGAACGACGGCCAGACCCTGGAGCAGATCCTGCCCGACGCCTTCGCCACGGTGCGCGAGGCCTCGGTCCGCGTGCTGGGCCTGCGACCCTATGATGTACAGATGATCGGCGGCATGGTGTTGAACAACGGCCGCATCGCAGAAATGCGCACCGGCGAAGGCAAGACCCTGGTCGGCACCCTGTCGGTCTATCTCAACGCGCTCGAGGGCAAGGGCGTCCACGTGGTCACCGTGAACGACTACCTGGCCAAGCGCGACGCGGCGCAGATGGGCAAGCTGTACAACTTCCTGGGGCTCAGCGTCGGCGTGGTATGGCCGGGCATGAACCACAGCGACAAGGCCGCGGCCTACAACGCCGACATCACCTACGGCACCAACAACGAGTTCGGCTTTGACTACCTGCGCGACAACATGGCCTTGTCGAAGGAACAGCGCTACCAGCGCGGCCTGAACTACGCCATCGTCGATGAAGTCGACTCCATCCTCATCGACGAAGCGCGCACGCCGCTGATCATCTCGGGTCCTTCCGAGGAGTCGCCGCAGCTCTACGTCAAGATCAACCGCATCGTGCCCAAGCTCACGCGGCAGGAGAAAGAGGACTCCACCGTCGGCGACTACTGGGTCGACGAAAAGCAGAAGCAGGTGCACCTGTCCGAAGAGGGCATGGAGCATGCCGAGCAGCTGCTGCGCAAGGAAGGCGTGATCGGCGCCGATGAAGCGCTGTACGACGCCAAGCATCTGGTCGTGGTGCATCACCTCAACGCAGGGCTTCGCGCCAACACGCTGTACCAGCGCGACGTCGATTACATCGTGCGCGACGGTGAAGTCATCATCGTCGACGAGTTCACCGGCCGCACGCTCGCTGGGCGCCGCTGGTCCGACGGTCTGCATCAGGCGGTCGAGGCGAAGGAAGGCGTGCCGATCCAGCGCGAAAATCAGACCCTCGCCACGATCACGTTCCAGAACTACTTCCGCATGTACAAGAAGCTGGCCGGCATGACCGGTACGGCCGATACGGAGGCCTACGAATTCCAGCAGGTCTATGGCTTGGAAGTGGTCGTGATTCCGACCCACCGGCCGATGATCCGCAAGGATTCGCCCGACCTCGTCTTCCTCAAGCACGCGCCGAAATGGGACGCCATCGTCGAGGACATCCGCGACTGCCAGAAGCGCAGACAGCCGGTCCTCGTCGGTACCGCGTCGATCGATGCGTCCGAATTCCTTTCCAAGATGCTGCAGAAGCAGGGCGTCGCGCACGAAGTGCTCAACGCCAAGCAGCATGAGCGCGAAGCACATATCGTCGCCCAGGCCGGTCGTCCGGGTTCGGTCACGATCGCGACCAACATGGCCGGCCGCGGTACCGACATCGTGCTAGGCGGCAGCCTCGACGCAGAACTCGCGGAGCTGGCCGAGGACGCGACCGACGCCGAGCGCAATCGCATCAGGACTGAGTGGAAGAAGCGCCACGAGGAAGTGATCGCGGCCGGCGGCCTGCACATCGTCGGCACCGAACGCCATGAGTCGCGCCGTATCGACAATCAGCTGCGCGGCCGTTCCGGTCGCCAGGGCGATCCAGGCTCCAGCCGCTTCTACCTGTCGCTCGAAGACAACCTCATGCGCATCTTCTCGCCTGACTGGGTGACGAAGTGGATGCAGATCTTCGGCATGAAGGAAGATGACGCGCTGGAAGACCGCATGGTCAGCCGCCAGATCGAGAAGGTGCAGCGCAAGGTCGAGCAGCACAACTTCGACATCCGCAAGAATCTGCTCGAGTTCGACGACGTCGCCAACGACCAGCGCAAGGTCATTTACGAGCAGCGCAACGAACTGCTGGAGCAGGACGACTTCGCCGAGACGGCCGCCGCGATCCGCTCCGACGTGTTCATCGATCTGTGTCGTACGCACGTACCGCAGCACTCCATCGACGAGCAGTGGGATATCCCGGGCCTGCAGCGCAAGTTGACCGACGATTTCGGCATCGAGATCGACCTCAAGCGCTGGCTCGAGACCCAGGCCGAAGCCGATTCGGAAAACGTGCTCGAGTACGTCCAGACCGCGGTCGATCGCTATTTCCGCGAACGCGAAGCGATGCTCGGTTCCGAGGTCATGCGCGCGCTGGAGCGCCACGTGATGCTGAGCACCCTGGACAACTGCTGGAAGGAACACCTCGCCAGCATGGATTACCTGCGCCAGGGCATCTATCTGCGCTCGTACGCGCAGAAGCAGCCCAAGCAGGAATTCAAGCGAGAGTCGTTCGAACTGTTCCAGACCATGCTTGAACGCATCAAGCTCGAAACGACGACCCTGCTCGCGCGCGTACGCATCCGCAGCGAAGAGGAAGTGCAGCAGATCGAGGAACAGCAGCGCCGCCAGCAGCAACAGGCACCGCTGAACTTCGCCCATGCCGAAGCCAGCGGCTTTGCCAGCGAGGGCGAGGTGCTCGCGGCCACTGCAGCATCCGCTGCACCGGCCGTCGCGCAATTCAACGAAGGCCCGAAGGTCGGCCGCAACGATCCGTGCCCCTGCGGTTCGGGCAAGAAATACAAGCAGTGCCACGGTCGCCTGGCCTGAGTGCGTGCAATAGGGAAGCTCTGAACAAGTCTCGGAACTGACGCTCTTGTATTCAGCAGCAGATCTCCACGACCCCGCCCAAGGCCTGCTGCGCAGGCCTTGCGCCGGTCCGGCCCTTTCGGCATTCAGAGTGATCAGAACCTGCGGTTCTGAGCGATCACTCCTCGTCCCGGCCCGCTGGGCGTTCAGAGTGATCAGAACCTGCGGTTCTGAGCGATCACTCCTCGTCCC
>NZ_JAVTWC010000050.1:0-62795 GCF_032229445.1 Tahibacter sp. | reverse complement strand
GGCCCGTTGGGCGTTCGGAGTGATCAGAACCTGCGGTTCTGAGCGATCACTCCTCGTCCCGGCCCGTTGGGCGTTCGGAGTGATCAGAACCTGCGGTTCTGAGCGATCACTCCTCACCCCCATTGCTCAAGGGGGCTCGAGAATCAAAGGCCGTTGTCGACCTGTTCTGAGGTTTCCTGTCGGAGTGACGCCATGAGCGCGACGCCGGCTGCGGCCGACGCTGTGCCCGTGCATGTGGTGGCGGCGGCCCTGATCGACGCCGACGGCCGCGTGCTGCTCGCGCAGCGTCCCGAAGGCAAGCATCTGGCCGGCTATTGGGAATTCCCCGGCGGCAAGGTGGAGTCCGGAGAGACCCCGGTGCAGGCACTGCAGCGGGAAATTCTCGAGGAGATCGGCGTGCGCGTCGCTTCGGCCGAGTCGCTGATCCGCATTCCGTGGCGCTACGCGACCAAGCGCATCCTGCTGGACGTCTACCGCGTGCGGGCGTTCGAAGGCGTTCCGCATCCGTGCGAGGGACAGCCCCTGAAATGGGTGCCTGCCACGGCGTTGGATCCCAACGAGATGCCTGCCGCAGACCATCCGGTCATCCATGCGCTCGCATTGCCACAGCGTTACCTCATCACGCCGCAGCCGGGCGCCGACGAGGTCGACTTCCTGGCGCATCTCGACGCGGCGTTGGAACGCGGTGTGCGTCTGGTGCAACTGCGCGACAAGCACAGCGACGACGCGATGCTGCGCCGCCGGGCGACGGCCTGCCTCAACCGCGTGCGCGCTGCCGGCGGCCAACTGCTGATCAATTCGCGCAGCGACCTGGTCGACGAGCTCGACCTCGACGGCGTGCACGTCAGCGCGGCGCAGCTGGCGCAGCTGCGCGAGCGTCCGGTCAGTGCACGACGCTGGTTTGCCGCGTCCTGCCACACGGCCGAAGAGCTGGCTCTGGCGCAGTCGCTCGGTGCGGATTTCGCGGTACTGGGCAGTGTGGCCACCAGCGCCAGCCATCCGGGACAGACAGCGCTCGGCTGGGACGCGTTTGCCGCGCTCTGCGACGAGGCCACTCTGCCGGTCTATGCGCTGGGCGGAATGACACAACGCGATCTCGCCCCGGCGCTGGCCGCCGGCGCGCAGGGCATCGCCGGGATTTCCGCGTTCTGGTAAAGCCTCAGGCGCCGGCCAATTGCAGGAATTTCGAATGCAGTGCGTCGACCGCCTCATCGAGCTGTTCCAGCGTGCCCGAGTTGTCGACCACGTCGGTCGCGATCGCCAGACGCTGAGCGCGCGTGGCCTGGGCCGCAATCATCTTCAGCGCGAGTTCGCGCTCGATCGCATCCCGCCGCTGCAGGCGTTCGAGCTGGACTTCAGGTGCGACGTCGACGATGAGCACGCGGTCGACCCAGGCATAGGCCGGCCAGGTCTCGGCCAGCAGCGGGACCGCAAGCAGGCAATAAGCGCCTGTGTCCGCGGCGACCTGGGCCCTGAGCGTTTCCCTCACTAGCGGATGGATGATGGCTTCGAGTGTCGCACGGGCCAGCGGGTCCTCGAAGATCAGTTGCCGCATCGCCGCACGATCCAACGATCCGTCAACCTGCATTGCCCGCAGGCCGAAGCGGTCGGTGATCTCTGCCATGGCCGGTGTTCCCGGTGCGACCACGGCGCGCGCCGCAAGATCGGCGTCATAGCACGCAATGCCGCGACGTACGAATGCGTGGGCGGCTGCCGACTTGCCCGATGCGATGCCGCCACTGATCGCGACAACGAAATGCGCGGCGACATCCGCGGTTTCCCCGTTCACCTTGCGAGCAGCAGCCGCGAGTAGAGCTGCAGGATTTCGGCGCCCCAGATGAACTGTATCCAGCCCGCGACAGCGATGAATGGTCCGAAAGGAATAGGGGTTGATCGGTCCTTGCCGCGCAGCGCGAGGATGATGCTGCCGAGGATGGCACCCACGAGCGAGGACAGCAGCACGATCGGCAACAGGCTCATCGGACCCATCCACGCACCGAGTGCACCGAGCAGTTTGAAGTCGCCGTAGCCCATGCCTTCCTTGCCCGTAAGCAGCTTGAACAGCCAGAAGATGGACCAGAGGCTCAGATAGCCCGCGGCGGCCCCGATGATGGCCTGAGATGGCGAAACGAACAGCGGCACCAGCGTCAGCAGCAGGCCCAGCCAAAGCAGAGGCAAGGTCAGGTTATCCGGCAGCAGTTGCGTGCGGAAATCGATGCCCGCCAGCGCGATGAGGCCGTAACTCAGCGCAAGTCCTGCCGCGGCCTCCGGCGCGAAGCCGAATTTCCAGACCACAACCAGGGTCGCCACCGCAGTCAGCAGCTCGACGAGCGGGTACTGCACGGATATGGCGCCGCTGCAATAGCGACAGCGGCCCCGCAGCGCCAGCCAGCTGAAAAGCGGAATATTGTCGATGACGGAGAGCGTGTGTTTGCACTGCGGGCAGTGCGATCGTTTGAACACGAGATCCGGCGGAGGTTTGCTGCCGGCGTCGGCATTCGCATCAAGGCCAAGCATCTCGCGGCTTTGCTCACGCCAGTCGTGCATCAGCCGCTCGGGCAGGCGCAGGATGACGACGTTGAGGAAGCTTCCGACGAGCAGTCCGAATACGCCGGCCGCCAGATAGAGCGGCCAGCCTTCGCTGAATAATTCGATCATCGGTGCCGTGTCATCCGACCACGGCGGCCAGTTTGAAGATCGGAAGATACATACCGATCACCATGCCGCCCACGAGGGTGCCGATGATGACCATGATGAACGGCTCGAGCAGGCTGGCCAGGGCATCGACGGCGTTATTGACTTCTTCCTCATAAAACTCGGCGACCTTGAACAGCATTTTGTCGAGCGCGCCGGATTCTTCGCCGATGGCGACCATCTGCACGACCATGTTGGGAAACAGGTTGGCCTGACGCATGGCGAGCTGCAGCTGGTGACCGACGGCGACGTCCTCGCGGATGCGCTTGACGGCTTGGTTGTAGACCGGGCTGCCGGTAGCTCCCGAAACCGAATCGAGTGCCTCCACCAGAGGCACGCCGGCGCGGAACGTGACCCCAAGCGTGCGCGCGAATCGTGCAATAGCCGACTGGTGCAGGATCTGTCCGATCACGGGCAGCTTGAGCACGGCTCGTGCGCAGAAATGGGCAAAAGCCGGGGAACGCTTATAGATGAAGATCAGCCCGAAGATCGTGCCCACAACGGCCAGAAGCACGATCCACCAGTAGCTGACCAGGAACCGTGAGGCGTTGACGATCATCTGCGTGAAAGCAGGGAGGTCGGCGCCGAAGCCTTTGAAGACGTTCTCGAACTGCGGCACCACGAAGATCAGCAGAATCGCCGACACGAGAAGGGCGACCACGAGCACGATGGCGGGATAGAACATGGCCTTCTTGATCTTGCCCTTCAGCGACTCGATGTTTTCCTTATAGGTCGCGACCGTGTCGAGCACGGTATCAAGCACACCGGCCGATTCGCCTGCCTTGACGAGATTGACAAACAGCTCATCAAATTGCACCGGAAACTTGCCAAGCGATTCGTGCAGCGTCGAACCGCCTTCAATGTCGGCCTTGATTGCCGTCAGCATGTTCTTCATGCGGATGTTCGACTGGCCGCTGGCGATGATCTCCATGCCCTGCACCAGCGGAACGCCGGCCTGCATCATTACGGAGATCTGCCGGCTGAAGACGGCGATTTCGCGTGCCTTGATCGTCTTGCCAGCGGAGCCAAAAAGAGGTTTCCCTTTGGGTTTCACGGTCGTCGGGTTGATGCCCTGTCGACGCAGTTCGGCTTTGACCAGGCTTACGTTCTTTGCCGCATATTCGCCCTTGATGGACGTTCCGCGCTTGTCCTTGCCCACCCAGACGAAGGTCTGCAATTGGCTGACTTCGGCACGCGCACGGCCGCGCTGTGCGGCGGCCGCGGCGGGGGTCTTACGGGAAACCGTTGCGGTGGCCATGACTAATCCTTGGTGACGCGGTTGATTTCAGCCAGACTGGTGACGCCTTGCTTGAGCTTGAGCACGGCGGACGCGCGCAGGTCGCGAATACCCGCGTTGCGGGCCGCGTCTGCGATCTGAATGGCGTTACCGCCCGCGAGGATGATCTTTGCAATGTCCTCGGCAAGCGGCATGACCTGGTACACGCCTACCCGGCCTTTATACCCTTCGTTGCATCCAGAACAACCGACTGCGTCAAACATCTGCATGCTGCTGATTTCGTCCTCGCGAAAACCTTCTGCGAGAAGCGCGGCCGGCGGCAGAATATGAGTCTTCTTGCAGTCGTGAAGACGCCGCGCAAGACGCTGCGCGATCACGAGCGTCACCGACGAGGTGATGTTGAACGGCGCGATGCCCATGTTCATGAGGCGCGAGATGGTCTGCGGTGCATCGTTGGTGTGCAGCGTCGACAGCACCATGTGGCCCGTCTGCGCCGCCTTCACGGCGATTTCCGCAGTCTCGAGATCGCGGATCTCGCCGACCATGATCACGTCCGGATCCTGGCGCAGGAAGGAACGCAGCGCTGCGGCGAAGGTCATGCCGCGCTTCTGGTTCTGCTGCACCTGGTTGATGCCGGGCACGCGGATTTCGACCGGGTCTTCGACCGTCGAGATGTTGCGGCCTTCCGTATTCAGGATATTGAGCGCGGTATACAGCGATACCGTCTTGCCCGAGCCGGTGGGGCCGGTCACGAGCACCATGCCGTAGGGCTTTTCGATCGCGTCGAGGAACAGCTTTTTCTGGTCTTCCTCATAGCCCAGCTTCTCGATGCCGAGCTTGGCAGCCGAACCGTCGAGGATCCGCAGCACGACCTTTTCACCAAACAGGGTAGGGCAGGTGCTGACGCGGAAGTCGATCGACTTGCCCTTGGACAGGTTGAGCTTGATGCGGCCGTCCTGCGGCACGCGCCGTTCGGCGATGTCCAGGCCGGACATGACCTTCAGGCGCGAGGAGATGCGCGGCGCGAGCTTGGTCGGCGGCGCGGCGACCTTGCGCAGCATGCCGTCCATGCGCAGCCTCACGCGGTACTCGGTCTCGAAAGGTTCGAAATGGATGTCCGATGCGCCGCGCTTGATCGCGTCCACTAACACCTTGTTGACGAAGCGGACGATCGGAGTGTCGTCACTGCCGGTGGCATCGTGGCCGCCGCTCGCATCACCTTCGTCGTCGCCGGTGTTCATGTCGAGGCTTTCGAGGCCTTCGTCACCTTCGACGTCGACCGAGGTGCTGCTCTGGCTCAGCGCCTGCTCGATGATGCGGGCAAGTCCCTGCTCGTCGATGAGGATCGGTTCGACGCTGTGGTTGGACTGGAACTTGATCTCGTCCAGCGCACGCAGGTTGGTCGGGTCCGACAGTCCGACGAACAGGCGATTGCCACGCTTGAAAAGCGGCAGCGCGCGGTGTTTGGTGATGAGCTCCTCGCTGATCAGCTTCAGCGGGAGCTGGGCGAAGTCGATCGCGCTCACGTCGTAAAGCGGAACCCCAAATTCCGCCGAAGACGCCATGGCCACGGTGCGGCTGTCGGCCATGCCGTTGTCGATGAGGTAAGTCGCAAGCGGAATCTTCTGCTTCGTCGACGTCTCCACCGCACGGCGCGCATCGATTTCCGAGAGGGACCCCTCGGCGACGAGACGGCGCGCAACGCCGGTGAGGCCGACGAGCGCAGAAGGACTGGCCAGGGCCATGGCAAAACCTACGTATTGGCGCGTTACCGCCAATATAGCGCAAAGCCGCCGTTCACGGACATTGCGGCCAGCGCAGGCTCGGATGCGATGGCCTCAGTCGTCTCGACGCATCACGGTGCCGACGCCCGCGGCGATTTCCACCATCCAGGCCGCCTTCGTCGACGTGGCGACCTGCGAGGCGATATCGACGCTCTCGCTTGAGTCGGTAGTCACGTCGAATATGTGGTCGCGCTGATTCTTGACGTCGCGCCAGAACTTGATGATGCGGCTCTCGTCGCCGAGGTCGTACAGCCCCACTTCGGCGCCCTGCTGGAAATGGACGTAGCGCCGCGGCGCCGGCTCCTGCAGCGCCATGCCGACCCAGGTCGGCGGCGACGGGATGTCGAGCTCGGCCAGGATCGTCGGCGCAATGTCGACCTGCGACGCGAGCCGCACCGGCACCAGCGGGCGCTTGGGCTCGTAGCCGAACGACAGCATCACGAAAGGAATGCGCAGTACGTTCTCGTAAACTGACTTGGCGTGCATGAATTCGTTGTGCTCGCCGAGCATGTCCGCGTGGTCCGCGGCGAGGATGACGACCGCATCGTCGAGATACCCCTTGCCGCGAAGCTGTTCGATGACCTGTGCGAACGTTGTGTCCATCTGCAGCACGCCATTGTCGTAATAGTTCGTCGTGGACTCCTGCGGAGGTCCGGTCCGGCCGACGGGCTTGGCGTACGACTCCGCCGGCAGATAGCGCACGTTCTCCTCGTGGCGTTTGCCCAGCGCATGGGAGGACATGAGGTGAAACCACACCATGGTTGGCTGCCCGTCCCAGTGCGGCAGCTGCGCGATACGGTCGACGACCAGCTGATCGTCGTTCATGTAGAAACCCTTCGCCATCGAACCGTCGTAGTAGCCGTCGAGCGCGCCATAGGCCTCGCGCACGCCATAGAAATTGGTGTGGTCGCCGCCGAGGATCATCTGCACGTGATAGCCGTTGCGCTTGAGCACGTCGGCCAGCGTGAACGGCCGGTTCGAGAATTGATGCGTGTACTTCGACGTCAGGCTCGCGAGCACGCCGCAGGTCGACTCGGCGCAGGCGGCGGTCATGCGGTCGAGTTTCTGGGCTCGCGTGGACTGCATCAGTGCGGCCACGCGCGGCGTCGTATCGCGGGCGTAGCCGTAGATGCCCATGTGGTCGGGACGCAGCGCGTCGGCGAGGAACACGAACACATTGCGTTTCCTGGCCGTATCCGGCGGCCGGTAGTTCCGGCGCACTTCATCCTCGATGCGATCCAGCGCGCCGGCACCGTCGGTCGTGTGCGCCTGGAGGCTGCGGGCAGCCTGCTCCGCGTAGAACGTCAGGCTTACCGGCTCGCCTTGCATCGCGTAGGACACGTCGGTGAACATCACGACGCGCATGGCGACATAGGTGGTGCCGCACAGCACCAGCGCACCGAGCATCTGCGGCGAAAGCCGCCGCGACAGCGCGGCAACGCCGTCGATGCGGGGCTGCGCGAGCCCGAACACCGCGACGGCGACCGCGACGACACCCGCACTGGTCCACGCGGCCAGCGCGAAGGGGATGTCGAGGACGGCCAGCAGGCCGGTGATCTGGCTGGCGTAGGTCGACATGAGCTGCCATGACGTCACCCGCCCCCAGGACATCAGGCCGGTGGCGACGACGGCGTAGTAACTGCAGACCAGCAGGACGGCGCAAGCAGTCAGGACGGCACAGATAAGGCGCGCGCCTGCGGGCAGGCGTGCGGCGGCGAGGCGCAGCGTCGCGAGCCCGACCCAGAACGCCGACAGCACCAGCAGGTGCGGCACGATCGACGTAGGCGGCTGCGAAAAACGCGAAATATAAAAATAAAGAAAAACCGCGGCCAGTGTGGCGAAGAATGTGAGTTCCGCGACGACCGGCACGACAATCCGCCGCCAACCCCGTTCAGACATTTTCGATGACGACCAGGCGCGAAAGACCGAACGGGTTGACGGATTCGACCGACAGGATTTTCCAGTCATGGCGAGCGACGTGTTCGTCGAAGTGGAAGTCGGAGCGAAACCCGACCTTGCTGGACAACGGCTGCGCCGCACGCTCGAGCAGCCACCAGAAACGGCTGCCGCTGAAATGATTGAGGATGACGATGTGGCCGCCCGGCCGGCAGATGCGGCGCAGTTCGCGTACGAGCCGCGCCGGCTCCGGCGTCGCCGACAGCACGTAGGGAATCGTGACGCAGTCGAAGCTCGCATCGTCGAACGGCATCGCTTCGCCGTCCATGACGTGAAGCGCGACGTTGGCCAGATTCAGCGCGTTCGCGCGCCGGCGTGCGCGCGCGAGCATCGCGTCGGAAAGATCGATGCCAACCACTTCGCTGGTCGACGGATAGCAGTCGAGCGTCAGGCCCGTGCCGACGCCGACCTCAAGCACACGGCGCGGCGCGACGGAACGCAGCGCCGCCGCCATGCGGCGACGTCCGTGGGCGTAGACGGCGCCGAACAACTGATCGTAGATCGGTGCATAGCGTCCGTAGGTACGCCGGACCTGTTCCTGCGTCAGCGAATCGTCGATTCGCTGGCCGGCCTGTCGTGGCGACGGCAACACCACGGTCTCGACGCCGGTCGTCGACCGAGTCGTGTCGAAAGGATTTCGCGACATGAGTGTGCTGTCCGGCCTGCGGTGCGGCATCGTGCCGAACTCGTGCCGGCAAGACAAGATCCGCGCAGCGGCAGCGCGGATTCCCGTCGTTCAATTGTTGCCTGTGCGGCAGATCGTGGTCAGGTATTTCTGCGGCACAGTGCCCGAACAGGTCCAGACCACGCTGCCGGCCGTAGCAACGAACGTCGGCCTCAATACGAGGGTCAGCCCGTCGATCAGCGCATTCGCGCGCTGCGGTGCTGCACTCGCGTACTGGCAAGTGATGTCGCCGTTGGCGACCGTGAGCGAGGCGACGTACTTGCCGACGATTTGCGCCGGTGGCGCCAGTCCCGCGGCGACGTTGTCGGCCGGCAATACGCCGGTATTCGTCAGGGTTTCGGTGACCGCCGTCTTCGCACCGCCCGCCAGCACGCCACATTCTCCGACCTGCGTGCGGACGACATAGTCGTGATAGGAGGGTAAGGCTATCGCCGCCAGAATCGCGATGATCGCGACGACAATCATAAGCTCGATGAGCGTGAACCCCTTGCTGTCCCGCGGCGACGCAAGCAAATCGTTCATGGCTGATTCCCCAGGAAAACGCGTGTAGATTTCGTCAAATTCGGTTGCATGCGGCATGCCAAGGTATTCGCCGTTCGTCGGCGGCGACAGGCGGTCGGGGCGCCTCCATCGGCGTCGTTGAAGTAAAGTCTCCGCTGCTGTGTGCGGAAGCCGATGCGAGTGTGGCCCGTCCGCGCTGCGCCAACGCCAGGGCCTTCCCGCCACGAGCGAGCGCCGCGCCAGTCTTCTTGAGCGACTTTGCGTTCCACAGGGCAAAAAAAAACGACCGCCTTGCGGCGGTCGTTTCGTGTGGCGGCTACGAGCTGATCAGTTCGTATTGGTACGGCACGCGGTCGGCAGATACTTCTGGTCGATCGTGGCGCTGGCGCAGGTCCACGTCACGCTACCGAGCGTCGTCGACAGAACCGGGGTCAGGGTCAGCGTCTGGCCGTTGATGCGGGCATTCGCGCGGCGCGGAGCGACCGACGCGTAGGTGCAGGTGATGACGCCGTTAGCGACAGCGACCTGGCTGATGTACTTGCCGGTGATGTCAGCGGCCGCAGCCAGGCCCGCAGCGGCGTTGTCGGCCGGAGCCACGCCAGTGTTCATAAACGTTTCGGCGATAGCGGTCTTGGCACCGGAAGCGAGCACGCCGCATTCGCTCACCTGCGAGCGGATGGTGTAGTCCTGGTACGCCGGCAGAGCGATAGCGGCGAGGATGGCGATGATCGCGACGACGATCATCAGTTCGATCAGCGTAAAGCCCTTAGCTTTGTTCATTTTCATGATGGTTCCCTTTGAGCGGTAGGTTTCTTGGAATTTTCAAACTTCGAAGTAGTGCCTGGAGACGCGGCGTCAGTAAGGTTGGTTTGCCGCTGCGGCCCTGGTCATGCCCGTGCTGCTGAGCATACTTCGTGCCACGTAGAGCGGAGCTGAGGCCCAACCCGTTCGGACACACGCCACCGAATTAGTTCGTACCGGTACGGCAAGCGGTCGGCAGGTACTTCTGGTCGATCGTGGCGCTGGCACAGGTCCAGGTCACGCTACCGAGCGTCGTCGACAGGACCGGGGTCAGGGTCAGCGTCTGGCCGTCGATGCGGGCGTTTGCGCGGCGCGGTGCGGCCGACGCGTAAGTGCAGGTGATGGCGCCAGCGGCGACGGCAACCTGGCTGATGTACTTGCCGGTGATGTCAGCGGCCGCAGCCAGGCCCGCAGCGGCGTTGTCGGCCGGAGCCACACCGGTGTTCATGAACGTCTCGGCAACTGCGGTCTTGGCGCCCGAGGCCAGCACGCCGCACTCGCTCACCTGCGAGCGGATGGTGTAGTCCTGATAGGCCGGAAGAGCGATGGCGGCCAGGATGGCGATGATCGCGACGACGATCATCAGTTCGATCAGGGTGAAGCCTTTCGCGTTATTGACTTTCATGGTGTTTTCCTTGTGCAGCCTGGTCACTTGCTTCGAAGTATTGCCCCTGAGCTTACATCGGCCGATTGGGCCCGTGTCAGCGGCCGTTCGACACCGACGTCGATGCCCGACCAGAGTAGAGCACGTTTCATGCCATCACCGAGTGGCCCAGGATCCGGACCCCCATCACAGAACGGGACGGTACAGGTCAACCGATTTCCAGGGCTCGCCGTTATGCGTCACAAACTGACAGACCGTGCCAAACGTTGGGTCGCGCGTCGACCCTGGCGCCCTCTGCCGTATGGCTGCACGCGTCGCCGCAGCCGATCGATCCGTCGGCTCGCGGCCTTCCGCGGCGTCAGACGACCTCGGCGATCTGCTGCGCCGCTGGACTGTCCTCGGCAGGCGCTCAGTCGATCGAGAGCTTCTTGAGCTTGTAGCGCAGCGCGCGGAACGTGATGCCGAGCTTCTTGGCCGCCGCCGTCTTGTTGTAGCGCGTCTCGACCAGCGCTTTCATGATGGTCTCGCGCTCGATGTTACTGATGAAATCGTCGAGTCCCTGCGGCTGGCCGTCGTCCTCGTCGGGATCGATCGCCTGGTTGCCTGCGGGTATCGGGTTGTGCGGTTGCGCTGGCGGCGGGCCGACACCTTCGTTGGCGACGCGGCTGCGCAACTGCTGCACGAGCTGCAGGTCGTCAACCTCGATCGTATTGCCCTCGCATAGTGCAACCGCGCGTTCGAGTACATTTTCCAGTTCGCGCACATTGCCTGGAAAGTTGTAGGCGAGCAGCGAGGCCAGCGCCTCGGGCTTGAGTCGCGCCGGACTGCTGCCGTGGTCGCGCGCAAGGCGTTCGAGCACGCGGCCGGCGAGCTTCGGTATGTCTTCCTTGCGCTCGCGGAGCGGCGGCACGCGCAGTTCGATCACGTTGATGCGGTAGAACAGGTCCTGGCGGAACTGGCCGAGTTCGACCAGACGCGCCAGGTTCTTGTGTGTAGCCGACAGGATGCGCACATCGATCGCCACTTCGCCGCGACCGCCGATCGGGCGCACGGATTTTTCCTGAATCACGCGCAGCAGCTTGACCTGCATGTGCAGGGGCAGTTCGGCAACTTCGTCGAGGAACAGGGTGCCGCCCTGGGCGGTCTGGAACAGGCCGTCCTTGTCCGCATGCGCGCCGGTGAAACTGCCCTTCTTGTGGCCGAAGAACTCGCTCTCCATCAGCTCCGACGGGATCGCGCCGCAGTTGACCGGGACGAACGCACCGCTGGCCCGCGGGCCGAGTTCGTGGATCTGGCGCGCGACCAACTCCTTGCCGACGCCGGATTCACCGCTGATGTAGACCGGCGCCTGGCTGCGCGCGAGCTTGCCGATCGTCGCACGCACCTGCTCCATCGCCGGCGAATCGCCGATCAACTTGCTTTCCGTCGCGCTAGTGCCGCTGCGGCGCTCCTCGCCGAGCTTCAGCGCGGTCTGCACGAGGCGGCGCAGCATCGCCAGATCGACCGGCTTGGACACGAAGTCGAAGGCCCCGGCCTTGAGCGCGACCACTGCGGCGTCGACGTTGCCGTAGGCTGTGATCATCGCGATTGGCATTTCCGGGCACTGGCGCGCCACCAGCTCGATGACTTCCTGGCCGGAGCCGTCCGGCAGCCGCATGTCGGTGAAGCACAGGTCGAAGCGACGCTCGCTCAGGCGTGCCCTTGCCTCGCCGACGCTGCCGACCGTGGTGACGTCGAGATTCATGCGGCCCAGCGTAATCGTCAGCAGTTCGCGGATATCGCGTTCGTCATCGATCACAAGAGCGGTTTGTTTACTCATCGCGTGTGCAATCCTGCCTGACGTCCGCCCCTGTCCCGGCAGGGTAATGCCCGGACCCGTACGGGTAAAGACGTCGATCTCACTGGCGCATCGGCGTCGGCGCCATCTGCGTCACGAGCGTGATGCGAAAGCAGCTGCCACCGCCGGCCACGGGCACGTATTCCAGTGCCGCCTGGTTGGCTTCGCACAGCTGTCGGGCGAGATACAGCCCCAGGCCGGTACCGTACTCGTGCGTGGTGAAAAAGGGCTCGAAGATCTGCGCGGCGACCTTGGGCGGAATGCCTGGACCGCGATCGACCACTTCGACCACCGGTGGTCCCTTGTCGCCGAGCATGCGCGCAATCACCGCGACGCGTGCCGGTTCGCCCGGAAGGCGGCCATAGCGGATCGCGTTCTGCACCAGATTCCAGGCCACCTGCTGCAGCTGCTGCGGATCGAACAGGCCGTCGATCAGGCGCGGCTGGGTCACCGCGCGCAGTTGGTCCATGCCTAAGTCGTTGCTGGCCTTGTATTCCTCGATGAAATTGGTCACCCAGGCGTTTACGTCGACCAGTTCGGGCCTCGAGCGTTCACGCCTCGACAGCTGCAGGATGTTTTCCACGACGTCATTGGCGCGCGCGCAGTGGTTGTTGATGATCTCCACCATGCGCTGGTCGGCGACGATCAGGTCTTCGGATTCGGCCAGCAGCTGGGCCGAGTAGCTGATCGCGGCGAGTGGATTGCGGATCTCGTGCGCGATCGATGCCGACAGCCGGCCCAGCGAACTCAGGGTCAGTTCCTCGGCGCGCCGCGACACCAGTGAGGTATCGTCGAGGAAGATCAGGACATTCGTCGCCTCATTCGGCGACAGGCGCGTGAAGCGCGGCAGCACTTCGGGAACGTCCTCGGCCAGGGCGACCGCGCGCGTGTCGGTCTTGCCGGTCGTACGCCAGTGGTAGAGACGGCGCGACAGCTCGGGGGCGACGGTGCCTAGGTCGCGCAGATCGGGCTTGGGGCTGCCGACCAGCATCCAGGCCGACTCGTTGATCTGGTGGATACGGTTGGCGTCGTCGACCACGAGCACGCCGGTCTTCATGCGCCGGATGATCATGTCGTTGACCTGGGACAGGTTGGCCAGATCGGTGCCGCGCTGCTCGGCCAGCGCCTCGGTCGCGCGCATCTGCTTGCCGAGCACGTTGAACATGCCATACGAGGCGATGTAGGCCGTGCCGAACAGAACCGATTCCAGCGGGCCGATCTCGTAGCTGGCGTCGAAATGGCGTACCAGGGCAGCGCCCGATGCCAGCGCAATGGCGCCGAACAGCGCCAGCAGTCCGGCGCGGCGGGGCGGCAACAGCAGCGCGCCGGCCCCGATATTGAACATCAGCAGGATCGCGATGCCGGACTGCGGCTCGCGGATGCTCGCGATCGCGACGATGGCCGCGACGATGTCGCAGAGCACCGCGGTCGTGACCGTCGGGACGACCCGCGACAGCACGTGTTCTGTGCGCAGGAACAGGATCGTCGCGAACGCCATGTAGAGCAGCGCGCTGATGCGTCCGACCAGCGGGAAGCGCAGGTCCAGCCAGTTGATCGCCAGCGGACTGAATGCCAGGCCCGCGTAGATGCACGACTGCAATACGCGGAACAGGTTGAAGAAATAGAGTTCGCGCCGGGTTGCTTCCCCGGTCGTGGCGGACCCCACGGAAATGACGCTGCGCGGCCGCGCGACTGTGCCCATGGGCCGCAGCGTCGCGAGTTTTGCGCGGCTTGGCAAGATGCTCGCCGGGACAATGATGTCCCCCGGGCGACAGGAGGCGAATAGAGAGTGTACAGACACGAGAAATGAGGGGCCGTATTCGTGCGCGCAAGCTCGTCGCCGCGATATCGGGGGGCGATCCGGATGGTCGGGGCGCGGTGACGGAAGCGACATTCCGAAGCCGCGAGGCCAGCCTATCCCGAAGTCAGCTACGCCGGACTTTCCTTTGCCACCACCTTTGCCCAGAATACGCGGCCATTCTGCCGGGGGTGCGGTCCGCCCCCTCGTCGCGCAGCAACCGGGAGGCCAGCAGGTGTCGGCGCGATGCGCTGGCGCTGGTTTCCTCGCCCAGCAATCCGATTCACTTCCCGCAAGGTGTTCGCATGAACTTCCACGAGTACCAGGCCAAAGAACTGTTCGCCGAGTACGGCATTTTCGTGCCGGCCGGCAAGGTCGCCGCAACGCCGGAGGCGGCTGTCGAAGCGGCCAAGGCCGTCGGTGGCGAACAGTGGATGGTCAAGGCCCAGATCCACGCCGGTGGCCGCGGCAAGGCCGGCGGCGTCAAATTCTGCAAGTCGCTGGACGAGGTCAAGGCCGCCGCCGCCGGCATGCTCGGCCGCAGCATGGAAACCTACCAGTCCGCCGGCCGCGCCTTGCCGGTGAACCTGGTGCTGGTGACCGAAGCCAACGACATCGTCAAGGAACTCTACCTGTCGGTGCTCGTCGACCGCTCGACCAAGGCGATCACCTTCATCGCGTCGTCCGAGGGCGGCGTCGAGATCGAAAAGGTTGCCGAAGAGAATCCCGACGCGATCCAGACCCTCGATGTGAACTACGTGCAGGGGCTGCAGCCCTACCAGTGCCGCAAGCTCGGTTTCGCGCTGGGCCTGTCGGCCAAGCACGTCAACCAGCTCACCAAGATGATGCTGGCGCTGTACAAGCTGTTCAACGAGCAGGACCTGGCCCTGGTGGAGCTCAATCCGCTCGCCATCGTCGGCTCGGGTGACCTGATCACGCTCGACGGCAAGGTCAATTCCGACGACAACGCCGAATTCCGCCATCCGCGGCTCGCCGCCATGCGCGACGAATCGCAGGAAGACGCGGCCGAGGCGATTGCGATCACGCACAACCTCAACTACGTGACCATGGACGGCAACATCGGCTGCATGGTCAATGGCGCCGGCCTGGCCATGGCCACGATGGACGTGATCAAGCTCGCCGGCGGCGAGCCCGCCAACTTCCTCGACGTCGGCGGCGGCGCGACCAAGGAACGCGTGACCGAAGCGTTCAAGCTGATCCTGTCCTCCGACAAGGTGCAGGCCATCCTCGTCAACATCTTCGGCGGCATCGTCCGCTGCGACATGATCGCCGAGGGCATCATCGCGGCGGTCAAGGAAGTCGGCGTCACGATTCCGGTGATCGTGCGCCTCGAAGGCACCAATGTGGAAAAAGGCCGGGAGCTGCTGTCCAACAGCGGTCTCAAGATCACGCCGGCGACCGATCTCAACGATGCGGCCCAGAAAGCCGTTGCGGCCGTAGCGTAAGGAATCCAGCCATGAGCGTTTTGATCAACAAGAGCACCAAGGTCATCTGCCAGGGCTTCACCGGCCAGCAGGGCACTTTCCATTCCGAACAGGCGGTCGACTACGGCACGAAGCTGGTCGGTGGCGTGACCCCGGGCAAGGGCGGTTCGCAGCACATCGGCCTGCCAGTGTTCAACACGGTGCAGGACGCTGTCGACGAAACCGGTGCCGACGCGTCGATGATCTTCGTGCCGCCGCCGTTCGCGGCCGACGCGATCCTCGAAGCAGCCGATGCGGGCATCCGCGTCATCGTGGCGATCACGGAAGGTATTCCGGTGCTCGACATGCTGCGCGTCAAGAACGCCCTCAAGGGCTATCCGGACTCCGTGCTGATCGGCCCGAACTGCCCCGGCGTCATCACGCCGGGCGAATGCAAGATCGGCATCATGCCGGGCCACATCCACAAGCCGGGCAAGGTCGGCATCGTGTCGCGCTCGGGCACGCTGACCTATGAAGCCGTGTTCCAGACCACCAATGCGGGCCTGGGCCAGTCCACGTGTATCGGCATCGGCGGCGATCCGATCAACGGCCTCAATTTCATCGATTGCATCCGGCTGTTCCAGGATGACCCGCAGACCGAAGGCATCATCATGGTCGGCGAAATCGGCGGCAGCGCCGAGGAAGAAGCCGCCGAGTTCATCGCCGAGTACGTGACCAAGCCGGTCGTGGCGTTCATCGCCGGTGCGTCCGCTCCGGCAGGCAAGCGCATGGGTCATGCCGGCGCGATCATCTCCGGCGGCAAGGGCACTGCGGCAGCGAAGTTCGCCGCGCTCGAGAAGGCCGGCGTGACGACGGTCAAGTCGCCGGCGGATCTCGGCAAGGCCATCACCGCGCGTCTGGGCGGCTGAGCGAAGTCCCGCCGCTTCAAACGTGACGTTTTGACGAAGGCCGCGGAGCGATCCGCGGCCTTTGTCGTGTTGCGGCCGAGCGTCAGCCGCCGTAGCCGTCGGCGAACAGCTGGTCGTTCTCCCAGGCGCCCGCATCGCACGGGCCGTGAGTATCGACTTTGGCATCGTTGCGGCAGCGCGGCTGCAGGTCGCGGTCGCGATAGCGCGGGATGTAGGCGTCGCTGTTGCAGAAGTCGACCAGCGGCGAGGAGTGCCGTGGCCGCCAGTCGGTCAGCGCGCCGTTGAGGAACACACCGGTGTCCGTCTGCGTGACGGCGGTGTTGCGCGTATGCGTGCCGTTGCCGTCGAGCAGGCCGCCGCTGCGCTGGATGATGCAGTCGCTGCGGTGCGGGCCGTACATGACCCACGGATACGGTGAATCGAGGAAGGCCGAGCTGTAGGCCGAGAACACGGTCTGGTTCCAGCCGGCGACATCGAGCCCGCGCTGAAGGTTTCCGTCGGTGCCGCGCCGCACGTTGCCCATGAAGGTGCTGTAGGCGATCAGCAGTTCCGGCGCCTGTGCCGGCGCGACGTAGTACGCGCGGATGACGGCGCTGGCCTGGCTGGGCTGATCGGCCGAACGATGCCCGGAGAACACCACGCCTTCGGCGCGCAGCACCGAGGCACCGTCGACGTAGATGGCCGAAGCGTCCTGCGCCTCGTTGTGCCGTACCACGGCCTGCGCGAGTTCGGCTTCAGACGAATAGATCGCGAGCGCGCCACCGCGGCTGCCGGTTGCGGTACCGCCGCCGGCGCGGTTCTGGCTAAGGCGCGTGCATTCGCGCTCGCGCGGGCACAGCCAGCCGAGGCCGTCGCTGGAATCGCGCGTCAGGCGCACCTTTGCACCGTTGCTCGCGGCGATGCCACCGCCGCTGGTAACCGCATCGTTCCATTCGACGATGAGCTCCTGCGCGTTCATTCGCGTCGAGGCGCCAAACAGATAGATGCCGCCGCCGATCGTGCCTGCGCTGTTGTGGTCGATTCGCGCGCCGGTCGCGTCGTTGCGCGGCGCGCGCAGCTCGGGGTTGCCGACCAGCAGCGTGCCGCCGAGCAGGGAGATTCCGCCGCCAGCGCCAGCGGCGCTGTTGCCGTCGATGCGCACGCCGTCGGCTTCGATATGCAGGTTGCCGTCGATGAGCTCCAGGCCGCCGCCACTGCTGCTGGCGGTGTTGCCGCTGATGCGCGTGCCCGCCCTCAACATGACGGTGTACTGGCCGCCGGGGCTGGTGCCGCGGACGGCATGGATACCGCCGCCGCGGCTCGCGCGATTGCCGGATACCTCGGTGTCGTCCAGCGACAGCTTCACGAAGGTGTTGGTACCCGGACGCAGCCGGATGCCGCCGCCGTCCGCGGACGTGTTGCCGCCGCCACTGAGGAGAAGGCGGCTCAGACGCACCTCGTAGCTGCCCGCCGCGCCCGGTTCGATGTTGAGTACCGGCGCATTGCCGTTGCCCCCGATCGGCGTGTAAGGCGTGCCGATGTCGGGATTGAGGTCGCAGTCGGCGTAACCGCCTTCGATCAGCACCGATTGCCCGTAGACGTTCAGCGCCTGTGCGCTGTAACTCGCATTGTTGGCGACCATTACGTAGTCGAGGCCCGGACCGTTGAGCTGGGCCGCGGTGATGGCCTGGGCAATCGTCGCGTACTGGCAGCGTGGATCGGCAATGTCGCCGACGATGAAATACTGCGGCACGGCCTGTGCCGCGCCGGCAGCGAGCCCCAGCGCGGTGGCGCATGCGGCGCGGGCGAGACGGAGGAACGGCATCGATGATTCTCCTGGGAGCGCATAGCCGCAATCGCGCGGCACGAGCTTCTGTTACGCAGCGGCGGGCCGGGAATCCCAACGTCTCCCGCGCGCGGGTGTCGCGGCGATGCGCTGGGCTATGATTCGGCCTCCCAAGCGCATCCGCTGGTAAGGCCATGCCCGCACTCCGTATCGCCCTCGCTCAGTTCGATTTCCCGGTCGGCGCCGTGCTGCAGAACGAGGCGCGTCTGGTCGAGCTGATCGCACAGGCACGCGACGTCCATGGCGCCGATCTCGTGCTGTTTCCCGAGCTGTCACTCAGCGGCTATCCGCCCGAAGACTTGCTCTATCGTCCGGGTTTCCTTGCCGAATGCGCCGCCGCGATAGCGCGCGTGGCTGGGCAGGTCAACGGCATCGTCGCCGTGGTCGGCTGGCCGGAAAGCGTTGGCTCGGTGGTCTACAACGCAGCCAGTGTGCTGCGCGACGGTGTGATCGAACGCACCTACCGCAAGCGCGAGCTGCCGAACTACGCGGTGTTCGACGAGCGGCGCTATTTCGAGGTCGATCCCGACGGCGAGCCCTGCGTGGTCGAGGTCAACGGCGTCAACGTCGGTCTGGTCATCTGCGAAGACCTCTGGTTTTCCGAGCCGCTCGCGGCCAGCGTGCGCGCCGGCGCGGAACTCGTGCTGGTGCCCAATGCCTCGCCGTTCGAGCGCGACAAGCACGCCCAGCGCGATGCCCTGCTCGCCGCGCGTGTGGCCGAGGCCGGCGTCGCGCTGGCCTATCTCAACGTCGTCGGCGGTCAGGATGCGCTGGTGTTCGACGGTGCCTCGGTCCTGGCCGACGCGGACGGGCACATCCATCCGGCCGCGCGCGCGTTCGAGGATCATTGGCTCACGGCCGACTACGACGCCGCGACGCGCCGCTTCACACCTCGCGACTGGCCCGCAGAAAACGACGAAGGCCGCGATTCGCTGGCCTGGCGCGCGATCGTGCGCGGCACGCGCGACTATTGCCGCAAGAATGGCTTCGACAAGGTCTGGCTGGGCCTGTCCGGTGGCATCGATTCGGCGCTGGTGCTGTGCGTCGCGGTCGATGCGCTCGGCGCGCAGAACGTGACCGGCGTGCGCATGCCCTCGCGCTATACCTCGGGCCTGAGCAACGACCTCGCCGACGAGCAGGCGCAGGTACTCGGCGTGAACATCATCGAAGTGGCGATCGAGGCGCCGTTCCGCGGCTTCCTCGACGCGCTCGCGCCGGCCTTCGCCGGCAGCGCCGCCGACACGACCGAGGAAAACCTGCAATCGCGCAGTCGCGGCTGCATCCTGATGGCACTGTCGAACAAATTCGGCGGCCTCGTCCTGACGACCGGAAACAAGAGCGAATACGCTGTCGGCTACGCCACGATCTACGGCGACATGTGCGGCGGCTATGCGCCCATAAAAGATTTGTATAAAACCGAAGTATTCGCGCTGGCGCGCTGGCGCAACGCGGTCGCCGGCGCGCCGGTCATTCCCGCGGCCGTGATCGCGCGCCCGCCGTCGGCCGAACTGCGCGAGAACCAGACCGACCAGGATTCGCTGCCGCCCTACGACGTGCTCGATGCGATCCTGCTGCGCCACGTCGACCAGGAACAGTCGCGCGACGACATCGTCCGCGCCGGCTTCGATGCGGCGGTCGTAGACCGCGTGCTGCGCCTGGTCCGCATCAGCGAGTGGAAGCGTCATCAGGCCGCGCCCGGCCCCAAGGTGTCGCGGCGTGCGTTCGGGCGCGAGCGGCGCTATCCGATCACGTCGGGCTGGCGCTAGCCGCCGATTACCGGCCGCGGGCGGTAAAGGTTGCCTTGACGGCCCGGCGTTCCTGTTCATGAGGCGCTGCCGCGGCCTTTGCGCCGCCGCAGCCAGGCGTTGCTCCGCGCAAACGCGCGATTCATTGCTCCATGTGATTGAATAATTTCGGTTTCCCGCAGAGGAAACGCTGCGTTCGCCACTTTTTTCCGTGCCGCAACATGACAAATCCCGCTGCTGCGCGCCATGATGAAAACGTTTACATCCACTTGAGGTGGTCCCCGTCCCATGTCCGCACGCAGCGCCACGGTCACGATCAAGGACGTTGCCCGCCACGCCGGCGTGTCGGTGGCGTCGGTGTCGCGTGCGCTCAACGGCCACGAGAGCGTCACGCCGGAAACCCGCGCGCGCATCCTCGACATCGCACGCGAGCTGCGCTACATGCCGCACGGTGCGGCGCGCAGCCTGATCACGCGGCGCACCCAGACCGTCGGTGCGGTGCTGCCCGATCTCTATGGTGAATTCTTCTCCGAACTGATCCGCGGCATGGACGTCGCTGCACGGCGCAGCGGACTGCACCTGCTGGTGTCGAGTTCGCACGGTTCGGCCGACGAGACCGCGCTCGCGCTGCGCGCGCTGCAGGGCCGCGTCGACGGGTTGCTCGTGATGTCGCCGCACGCCGATGTGCCGCTGCTGTCGGACAACCTGCCGTCGGCCGTGCCGACGGTGCTCATGAACACGCAAGTCGCCGGCAGCGACTATGCCTCGCTCAACGTCGACAATTTCGCTGGTGCCTACGCCATGGTGCAGCACCTCGTTGCTCGCGGGTTCCGCCGCATCGCGCTCGTCGCCGGCCCGGCGGACAATTTCGACGCACGGGAACGGCGCCGCGGCTACGAGCAGGCGCTGGCCGACCTGTTGCCCGGCGCTGCGCCGCAGGTCTTCGACGGCGACTTCACCGAGGCTGGCGGCGACCGCGCGGCGCGTGCAATCGAGGCGGCCGGCCGGCAGACCGACGCGATCTTTGCCGCCAATGACGCGATGGCCGTCGGCTGCCTGTTCGCGCTGAACGAACTCGGCGTGCGCGTGCCGCAGGACCTGGCTCTGGTCGGCTTCGACGATATTCCGATGGCGCGCTACACGACGCCGCCGCTGACCACGGTGCGCGTGCGCATCGCCGAGCTCGGCGAGCGCGCCATGGCACGACTGATTACCTGCCTGGAACAACCCGAGCACGTCGATACGCAGGCCGAGGTGCTGGCCTGCGAACTCGTCGTGCGCCAGTCCTGCGCGCCGGCCGAACCGGGTTGAACCGCGCACATTCGCTCGTTGCAGAGTCCTCATGGGGAGGCGCTATACAATGAAATTCAAAAACAAATACACAAGAAAACTGCTCGCGGCCGCAGTCGGAGCTGTGTGCGCGCTGTTCGCCGCCGGCGGTGCGCTCGCGCAGAACGTCAACGCGACCATACGCGGCAAGGTCGATGGCGCCGCGAGCGGCGCCGAAGTCGTCGCGCGCGACATCGCGACCGGCTACACCACGCGCGCCACGGTCGGCGCCGACGGCCGCTACGTGCTCAGCGGCGTGCGGCCGGGCAACTACGAGATCAGTGCGAACGCCGGCGGAACGCCGCTGGGTTCCAAATGGGTCAGCGTGCTGGTCGGTCAGCAGCTCACGTTGGATCTGGCGGCTGGCAAGGATACCGTTGAGCTGGAACAGGTGGAGGTCGTCGCCACGGCGCCGGTGGAGCTCAAGACCTCCGAGATCGCGACCAACATCACTCAGGAGCAGATGCGCACCTTGCCGCAGAGCGACCGCAACTTCCTCTCCTTCGCCGCGCTCGCGCCGGGCGTGGTCGTTTCCAACGACCGCTACAGCAAGACCATTTCCGCAGCCGGCCAGCCCGCCAGCCAGACCAACGTCTTCATCGACGGCGCGAACCTCAAGAACAACATCCTGCAGGGCGGGCTCGTTGGTCAGGATTCCAGCCGCGGCAACCCGTTCTCGCAGGAGGCGATCCAGGAGTTCCGCGTGCTCACGCAGAACTACAAGGCCGAGTACGAGCAGGCCGGCACCGCGATCATCACCGCGGTGACCAAGTCCGGCACCAACGAGTTCCACGGTACGGCCTATGCCTATTACCAGGACAAGGGCATGGTCGAGAACGACTATTTCAGCGAGCGTCGCGGGCTGCCCAAGCCCGACTATTCGCGCGAGCAGTACGGCGCCACGCTCGGGGGACCGATCATTCCCGACGTGCTGCATTTCTTCGTCAGCTACGAGGCCAAGGACGAGAACGGCAATCAGCCGATCTTCTTCCGCAACCCCACCGATCCCGCGTATACCGGCACGCCCGACTTCACCCAGTACAACGGCAACTTCGACGTCCCATTCGAGCAGAAGGTCGCGTTCGGCAAGCTGACCTGGCGGCCCAATGACGACAACTCGGTCGACTTCACCATGTCGCGGCGCAAGGACACGGAAGTCATCGGCATCAGCACGACGACGGCGTACATCGCGCGCCAGGACCGCGACAACGAAGTCAACGACGCGCTGCTGAAATGGCAGTTCCGCGGCCGCAACTTCGTGAACGACATGTTGCTCAACGTCGGCGAGTACACTTATTCGCCGCGACCGGCGGTGACTACGGAGGTCTCGCGCGACTACGAGGGCACCGGCATCGTCGGCGGCGCGGCCAGTCTGCAGGACAAGCACCAGGAACACTGGACCTTTCGCAACGACGTGACCTTCGACGCGATCGACTGGCACGGCGATCACATCGTCAAGTTCGGCGTGAAGCACGCGAAGTACAAGCTCGAGCTGCTGGAAAACAACACGGCCAATCCGCGCTACTCGTACAACTTCCGCTATCCGACCGGCTTCGAGATCCCTTATCGCGCGAACTACTCGCCGGTCGGCAAGCAGGCCAATATCGACAACGCGCAGACCGGCCTGTTCATCCAGGACGACTGGGACGTCAACGAGCGGCTGCAGCTCAATCTCGGCCTGCGCTGGGACTACGAGTCCAATGCCTACGACAACGACTACGTCACGCCGCAAAGCCAGTACGCCGCCATCGAATTCCTCGGCCTGTCGCGCGACTACATCAGCACGGGCAACGAACGCGAAGGCTACAAGGGCGCGTTCCAGCCGCGCCTGGGCTTCTCCCTCGACGTGAGCAAGGACGCCGACCAGTCGACCATCCTGACCGGTGGCGCGGGCCGCTACTACGACCGCACGCCGTTGGACAACCCGATCCAGGAAAGTTTTCACTCGCAGTATCCGTACTACGCCATCTACTTCTCGCGTGACGGATCGCCGGTCGACGGCAATCCGTCGGTGGTATGGGATCCGCGCTACCTGACCGCGGCCGGGCTGCAGGAACTCATTGCCGGCGGCAACGCGGGCAGCGGCGAGATCAATCTGCTCAACAACAAGACCAAGCCGCCGTACAGCGACGCGTTCTCGCTCGGCATCAAGCAGTCGCTGGGCGACTGGATCGCGACGCTGACCTACAGCCGCGTGCTCGGCTACCGGCAGTTCACCTGGGTGTGGGGCAACCGTCGCCCGAACGGCGATTTCATCAATCCGCTGCCCGGCAACTACAGCCCGGTGCTGATCTCCTCGACCAAGAACTATTCGTCGAAAGGCCTGTTCTTCACGCTGGAAAAGCCCTACACCGATCAGTCGGGCTGGGGCTTCGGCCTCAACTGGACGTTCCAGCTTGCGAAGAAGCAGGGCGGTGACGCGTATTCGCTCGACTATCCGACACCGGCGGACTACCTGGCCAATCGCGTGGGTGCCAAGCACAACGTCGTCGTCAACGGCTCCGTCAAGATGCCCTGGGACATGCGCCTGACCGGTCTTCTCACGCTCAACTCGGGCGAACCGTTCGACGTCGGGCGCAACGGCTATGCCTACAACGGCGGCATCCTGCTCGGCGGCGCGTATCCGGACCGCCAGGATTTCGTGCTGGACAACTTCTGGGCCTACCGCCAGTTCGATCTGGCCCTGTCCAAGGAATTCCGCTTCGGCCGCAGTCAGGCCGTGGAAGTGCGCGCCGACGCGTTCAACCTGTTCAACTTCACGAACTACGGCTGCTTCAACGGCAATTCGGCCGAGCCGAGCTTCGGTGAGCCCAACTGCACGAAGGGGCCGCCGCGCAGCTATCAGGTGAGCGCACGGTACCGTTTCTGACGATGTGGAATAGAAGACGAAAAGAGCCGGAATCCTCTGCCCCGTGTGCGCACGGCGCAGAGGCAATCCGGCCGAGGCAGCGCGCCTGGATGGCGCTGCTCGCCGCATTCGCGCTGACCCTCGCCGCCTGCAGCGATCCGCCGCCGCCGGCGGCGAGCGAGGTGCCGGTCGCGCTGCTGCATCCACCGCTGACGCCGCTGCTGGAAGACCTCGAGCAGCGCACGTTCAACTATTTCTGGGAAACCTCGGACCGGCCCAATGCGCTGGTGCCGGATCGCTATCCATACGACGAACCGTTTTCGAGCATCGCCGCGGTCGGGTTCGGCCTCACCGCGTACGCGGTCGGCGTCGAGCGCGGCTGGATCACGCGCGAACAGGCGCGCGAGCGCACGCTGACGACACTGCGGTTCTTCGCGACGGCGCCGCAGGGACCGGACGCGACCGGCAAGGCCGGGCACAACGGTTTTTTCTATCATTTCCTCGAACTGGACAGCGGAACGCGCTACGCGTCGTGGGTCGAGCTGTCGTCGGTGGATACGGCGCTGCTGCTGGCCGGCGTACTGTTCGCCCAGACCTACTACGACCGCGATGAACCGCCGGAGGCGGAAATCCGCATCCTTGCCGACGCGATCTATGCGCGCGCGGACTGGCCCTGGCTGCAGGTGAGAAAACCGCTGCTGTCGATGGGGTGGTTTCCCGAGTCGGGCTTCATCCCGCATGACTGGCAGGGCTACAACGAAGCGATGCTGGTCTACATCCTGGCATTGGGGTCGCCGACGCATCCGATCGGCGACGACGGCTGGAACGCGTGGACACGCAATTACGATAGGGCCTGGGGCGAGTACCAGAAGCAGGAATACCTCGGCTTCGGCCCACTGTTCGGCCATCAGTATTCGCATGTGTGGATCGACTTCCGCGGCATCCGCGACGACTACATGCGGCGCCGAGGCCTGGACTATTTCGAGAACAGCCGGCGTGCGACCTATGCCCAGCGCAACTACGCGATCGCCAATCCGATGCGCTGGAAAGGCTATGGCGAGAACGTCTGGGGCCTCACCGCGAGCGACGGTCCGCAGATCGCGCAACAGCTGTTCGAAGGCCAGGCGCGCGAGTTCCGCCACTATTCGGCACGCGGCGCTGGCATCGCCGATGCCTTCGACGACGGCACGATCGCGCCGACCGCGGCGGTGGCGTCGCTGCCGTTCGCGCCGGAGATCGTCATGCCGGCGATCGAGGAGATGCACCGGCGCTACGGTCATGAGATCTATTCCAAATATGGATTCCTCGACGCGTTCAACCCGAGCTTTTCCTACGAGGTGCCGCTGAAGACCGGACGCATCGTGCCGGAGCTGGGCTGGGTCGCGAGCGACTACATCGGCATCGATCAGGGGCCGATCGTCGCCATGATCGCGAACTACCGCGATGGCTTCGTCTGGGAAGTGATGCGGCGCAACCCGTATGTCCGGCGCGGCCTGATGCGCGCAGGGTTCCGTGGCGGCTGGCTGGACGAAGGTCCGCAGCCGCGACCGGTGCCGCGCCGGTGAGTCCACGCTTCGCCTTCCTGGCCTGCCTGGTGCTGGCGCTGGTACTCCCCGCCTGCAGCCGCACCGACGAGCGCACCGTGCTGCGCTTCTGGGGCATGGGCCGGGAGGGCGAGGTCGTGGCCGAGCTGATCGCGCAGTTCGAGCGCGAGCATCCGGACATCCGCGTCGACGTGCAGCAGCTGCCGTGGACTGCCGCGCACGAAAAACTGCTGACCGCATTCGCCGGCGACGCTCTGCCCGATGTCTGCCAGCTCGGCAATACCTGGCTCGCCGAGTTCGCCGTGCTCGGCGCGCTCGAACCCCTGGATGCGGCCGTCGCCGGGTCGCGGGTGATCGATCGTGCCGATTTCTTCGCCGCGGCCTGGGATACCAACGTCGTCGACGGCCGCCTCTACGGAATCCCGTGGTATCTCGACACGCGCGTGCTGTTCTACCGCAAGGATCTGCTCGCACGCGCCGGCTTCGCCGTGCCGCCGCGTGACTGGGACGAATGGCGCCGCGCAATGGCCGCGGTGAAACGACTGGCCGGCACCGATGCCTACGCGATCCTGCTGCCGCTGGACGAATTCGAGCCGCTGCTGCAGCTCGCGCTGCAGCAGGACGAGCCGCTGCTGGTCGATCACGGCACACGCGCGAACTTCCGCAGCCCTGGCTTCCGCCGCGCGTTCTCGTTCTACGTCGGGATGTTCCGCGAGGATTGGGCGCCGCGCATGAGCGATACGCAGATATCCAATGTCTGGAACGAATTCGCGCGCGGCTTCAATGCGTTCTACATCACCGGGCCGTGGAACATCGGCGAGTTCAAACGCCGTCTGCCGGCCGAGCTGCAGCAGGCCTGGGGCACGGCACCGCTGCCGGGCATCGACGGGCGCGGCGGCGGCGTGGCTGGCGGCACCAGCCTCGCGGTGTTTCGCAGCTCGCGGCACAAACACGCTTCCTGGCAGCTCGTCGAGTTCCTGTCACGACCCGAACAGCAGCTACGCCTGCATGCGTTGACCGGTGACCTGCCGCCGCGGCGCAGCGCGTGGCGCGATCCCGCGCTGGCCGGCGACGAATACGCGCAGGCGTTCCGCGTGCAGTTCGAACAGGCGCGACCGGCGCCGGCAGTGGCCGAGTGGGAGCGCATCGCGATCGCCATGCAGCTCGCCGCGGAACGCGTGGTGCGCGGCGGCATGGACAGCGAGGAGGCGCTGCGCCGCCTCGACGCCGAAGTCGATGCGATCCTCGAGAAGCGGCGCTGGATGCACGCGCAGGCCGGTGCGCCATGAGGATGGAGCGCGCGGCCTGGGGCTTCGTGGCGCCGGCGCTGAGCGTGATCGGCCTGTTCTTCGTGCTGCCGGTGGTTTCGGCACTGCTGCTGAGCTTCACGGATTTCGACCTGTACGCGCTGGCCGATCGCGGCAACCTGCGCTTCGTCGGCCTGGGCAACTATGTCGAGGTGCTGCAGACGGCGCTGTTCTGGAAGGCACTGGGCAACACCCTGTATTTCGTCGGCGTCGGCGTGCCGCTGTCGATGCTGCTGTCGCTGGGCGCCGCACTGCTGCTCGATTCGCGCCTCGCGCGCTGGAAGGGCTTCTTCCGTACGGCGTTGTTCGCGCCGGTGGTGACGACGGTCGTCGCGGTCGCGGTGGTGTTCCGCTATCTGTTCCACACGCGCTACGGACTCGTGAACTACGGCCTGGTCTGGCTCGGCTTCGAGCCCGTCGACTGGCTCGGCGACGCGCACTGGTCGATGCCGACCATCATCGCGTTCGCCGCCTGGAAGAACTTCGGCTACAACATGATCATCCTGCTCGCCGGGCTGAAGGCGATTCCGGCCGAACTCTACGAAGCCGCGCGCATCGACGGCGCCAACGCCTGGCAGCGCCTGCGCCATATCACGCTGCCGCTGCTAGCGCCGACCCTGCTCGTGGTCTCCATCATTACCGTCGCCGGCTATTTCCAGCTGTTCGCCGAACCCTATGTCATGACACGCGGCGGTCCGCTGCAGAGCACCTTCAGCGTGCTGTTCCACATGTACGAGGAAGGCTTCAAGTGGTGGAATCTCGGCCGCGCCTCGGCCATCGCGTTCCTGCTGTTCGCGTTGATTCTCGTCGCGACCCTGGTGTTGCTGCGCCTGTCGCGGCGCTGGAACGCCGCATGAAGTCCACCGGCGCGGCGATTGCGGTGAACGGGGCACTGACGCTGCTCGCACTGTTCGCGCTCGCGCCGCTCGCGTGGATGCTGTCGGTGTCCTTCATGGCGCCTGGCGAGGCCGCGGCATTCCCGCCGCCGCTGCTGCCACAGCAGCCGAGCCTGGCCAACTACGTACAGCTGTTCGCGCGCGACCGCATGGGCGGCTATCTGCTCAACAGCCTGTTGCTGGCTACTGCGGTCACGCTGGCGTCGCTGCTGTTCAATCTTGCCGCCGGCTATGCGTTCGCCAAGCTGCGCTTCTGCGGGCGTGATGCCCTGTTCCAGGCCCTGCTCGGCGCGCTCGTGATTCCGGGTCAGGTCGCGATGATGCCGCTGTTTCTTCTGATGAAGACGCTGGGCCTTGTCAACACGTACGCCGGTGTCGTGCTGCCGGCGCTGGCGTCGATATTCGGCGTGTTCCTCGTGCGCCAGTACGCGCGCTCGATACCCGACGAACTGCTGGAGGCGGCGCGCATCGACGGTGCCGGCGAGGCGCGCATCTTCTTCGTCATCGTGCTGCCGCTGCTGCGGCCCATCATCGCCACGCTCGCGATCCTGACCTTCCTCGCGAGCTGGAACGATTTCATGTGGCCGCTGATCGTGCTCAGCGACCAGGACTACCAGACCCTGCCGGTGGCGCTCGCGTCGCTGTCGCGCGAGCACGTCATGGACAACGAATTGATGATGGCGGGAGCGGTCGTGACTGTGCTGCCGGTGCTCGCGCTCTTCCTCGCGCTGCAGCGGCACTACCTGCAGGGACTCATGCTCGGCGGGGTCAAGGGTTGAGGGCCATCCTCGCTGCTCCGATGCTCGTCCTCGCGCTGTGGGCGGTGACGCCGCTGCAGGCCGCGCGGCTGATGGACGATGCGGCCGACTGGAAGGCGCTGGCTTCCGACCAGGTCAGCGCAAGCGTGCGCGTGGCGGACGGCCAGCCCTGCCTCGTCTACGACTTCAACCGCGTATCCGGCTACGCGACCCTGCGCCGCGAGATTGACCTGGAGTATCCGGAGAACTACGAGTTCCGCCTGCGCCGCCGCGGCAGCGGGCCGGACAACGCGTTCCAGTTCAAGCTCATCGACGCAAGCGGCGAGAACGTCTGGTGGGTGAACCGGCCCGGCACGCATCTGACGCCGGACTGGGAGATGCTGCGCCTGCGGCGTCGGCACATCGAGTTCGCCTGGGGACCGGCGGCAGACAAGACGCTGCGGCGCAGCGCCGCGATCGAATTCACTGTCTACGCGGACAGCGGCGGCAGCGGCGAGCTGTGCATCGCCCATCTGGAGCTGCGTGAACTGCCGCCGGTGGCTGCGTCGCCGCCGATCGCCGCTCGTGCCAGCGCGCAGAAGCGGCGAGCTGGCGCGTCGCTGTCCGTCGATGGAGATCGCGCGACGGCCTGGCGCAGCCGCGCGAAAGCCGGCACCACGCTTACGCTCGACTTCGGCCAGCCGCGCGAATTCGGCGGCCTCCTGCTGCACTGGCTGCCGCAACGCGCGGCGACGGACTATGCGGTCGAATTGTCCGACGACGCCGTGGCTTGGCGCGAGGTGCGACGGGTACAGCAGGGCAATGGTGGGGAGGATGCGTTATGGCTGCCTGAAGCGGAGGCACGTCACCTGCGTCTGACCTTGCAGCGCGGCCAGGGCGACGAGTTCGCGCTGGCCGAACTCGAGCTCGCCGATGTCGCCGAGGGCAGCACGCTGACGCGCTTCCTGCAGCGCAGCGCGCGCGACCTGCCGCGCGGAAGCCTGCCGCGCGGGTTTCACGGCGAGCAGTCGTATTGGACCCTGGTCGGTGTCGACGGCGGCGCGCATAGCGCGCTGATCGGCGAGGACGGTGCGATCGAGCTCGCGCGTGGCGACGTGTCGATCGAACCGTTCCTGCTCGACGACGACGGCAGGATCATCAGCTGGGCCGACGTGACGACGTCGCAGTCGCTGGCCGACGGCTACCTGCCGCTGCCGCGCGTGGGCTGGCGCTGGAATGACATCAGTCTCTACATCGACGCGTTCGCAAACGGCGATTCGAAGGACGCGCAACTGCAGGCGCGCTACACGCTGCGCAATGAAGGCACGCAGACGCGGCGTGTGCGACTCGTGCTCGCGCTGCGGCCATTCCAGGTCAACCCGCCGACGCAGTTCCTGTCCACGCCGGGCGGCGTGGCGCCGCTGCGCGAGGCCGGCTGGGCGCCACAGGCGCGCCAGCTGCTCGTCGACGGCAAGGTGCGCGTGCACGCGCTGATGGAGCCGGTCGCTGCGTTTGCGAGTGACTCGGCGCGCGGTTTTGCGGAAACGCGCTTCGGCGAAGCGCCGCTGCCATCGGCGGTGTGGGCAGGCGACCCGGATGGTCTGGCGTCCGCGGCGCTGCTGTACGAGGCCGAACTCGCCGCCGGATCCGAAACGGCGGTGGGCCTCGTCGCGCCGCTGATCGGCGCGCCCACACTGCCGCCCGACGCAGGTCAGTCCGCCGCCGAGGCCTGGCTGCAGCAGCAATACCAAGCCAGCGCCGCACAGTGGCGCGCGCGCCTGGACCGCGTTGAACTCGTCGTGCCGGCACAAGGCCAGGCGCTGGCCGACAGCGTGCGCAGTTCGCTTGCGCATATCCTGCTGTCGCGCGACGGACCGATGTTGCGGCCGGGCACACGCTCCTATGCGCGTTCGTGGATACGCGACGGCGCGATGATCGCCGAGGGGCTGCTGCGCCTGGGCGACATCACCGTCGCGCGCGAGTACCTGGAATGGTATGCGCCGTACCAGTTCAAGAATGGAAAAGTACCGTGCTGCGTCGATGTGCGCGGCTCCGACCCGGTGCCGGAGAACGACAGCCATGGCGAGTTCGTCCACCTGGCCGCGCTGGTCTGGCGCTATGGCGGCGACACGGCCGCGCTGCGCAAATACTGGCCGAACGTGCAGGCCGCGGTGCGCTACATGGACACCTTGCGCGTGAGCGAACGCACGGCCGCGAACCGCACACCAGAGCGCCAGGCATTCTTCGGAATGATGCCGGCGTCGATCAGTCACGAGGGCTATTCGGCCAAGCCCATGCATTCGTACTGGGATAATTTCTGGGCGCTGACGGGCTACAAGGATGCTGCGGCAATCGCGGGAGCGCTGGGTTACACGCGCGAGGCGCAGACGATGTCCGCGGCGCGCGACGAATTCCGCAGCGACCTGCACGCGTCGCTGCGCGCGGCGACGGCGCGTCACGGCATCGGGTTCCTGCCGGGCTGCGCCGAACTGGGCGACTTCGACCCGACCTCCACGACGATCGCGCTGTCGCCGGCCGGCGAACAGGCCAGCCTGTCGCCGGAACTGCTGCGCAACACGTTCGAGCGTTACTGGACCGAATTCGCCGCGCGCCGCGACGGCCGGCGCGACTGGAAGGACTACACGCCCTACGAATGGCGCAACGTGTCGGCGCTGGTGCGGCTAGGGCAGCGCGAGCGCGCCTGGGCGGTTGCCGAGTATTTCCTTGCCGACCGGCGTCCACTGCCCTGGAACCAATGGGCCGAAGTCGTCGGCCGGCTGCCGCGCGAGCCGCGCTTCATCGGCGACATGCCGCATGCCTGGGTCAGCTCGGACTTCATCCGCGCCGCGCTCGACCTGTTCGCCTACGAACGCTACGAACACCAGGCGCTGGTCGTCGCCGCCGGCGTGCCGGCGGCGTGGCTCGACGGCAAAGGCATCGCGATCCGTGGTCTGCGCACGCCGTATGGCACGCTGAGCTACGCGCTGTGGCGCGACCGCATCGGCCTGAAACTGGCCATCGAAGGCGACGGCCTCGCCCCGCCCGGCGGCGTGGTATTGCCCTGGCCCATCGACGGAACACCGGGTGCGACGACGGTCAACGGCAAGGCTGCGGAGTGGAAAAATGGTGAATTGACAATCGACGCATTTCCGGCGCGCGTGGAAATACGGCGCGTGCCGGAGCCGGCGGCGTGACGGCCGCGCCGGCTCAGACGGCGCGCGCGTCCAGTGCGATGCCTGCCGCGCCGAGCAGTCCTGGGTTCGGATGCCGCACTGCGACGGTCGGGATCTGCGTCATGGTCGGCGTGAAGCGGCCCTTGGCGTCGAAGCGCGCACGGAAACCGCCGCGGCGCAGGGTCGGCAGCAGCGGTTCGAGCAGGCCGCCCCCAAGGAAGACGCCGTCCCAGGCGCCATAGGCAAGCACGAGGTCGCCGGCGATCGCGCCGAGGATTTCGGCGAACAGGTCGACCGCGCGCACGGCCTGCGCGTCGCTGGCATCGGTCGCGCCCTGCATCACCTGCTCGGGTGTCGCTGCGCGCTTCGGCGCGGCGGCGATCTCACAGACCGCTCCATAGAGATTCACCAGCCCGCTGCCGCAGATCAGCCGTTCGTTGGAGACGCGGCCGAAGTCGCGGCGCAGGCTGTTGAGCACAGCGATTTCCTCGTCGGTGCCCGGCGCGAAACTCAGATGGCCGCCCTCGGTCTCGAGCACGATGGCGCGGCCCTCGCGCAGGAGCAGCGCGCCGACGCCCAGACCCGTGCCCGGTCCGACGACGGCGACGCACCGATCGTGCCGCCCCCCCAGATTGGGCGCTGCCGGCGTGCCAAGGCATTCGAGATCCTGCACCTGCAGCAGCGGCAGGCAGCGGCTCTGTGCGGCGAAGTCATTGACCAGCCGCACCGATGCGAGGCCGAGCTGCTTTGCCACAGTGCTCGCCGATACGGTCCACGGCAGGTTGGTAATCTTCACTTCGCCTGCATCGACGCGGCCCGCAATCGCGAACACCGCCTGGCCCGGTCGCGCACCGATCTCGTCCAGATAGCGCGCCGCCGCTTCGCTGAGGCTGGCATGCTCGGCCGCGCGGTAGCGGCGCACGCTGTCGGGTCTCAGCGGCACCTCGGCCGATTCGCACAAGCCGAAGCGCAGGTTGGTACCGCCGATGTCGGCGAGCAGGATCAGGTTGGCATCGGGCATGGCCGGTTCCGTGGGTCGGGATCGGCAAGCATAGCTTTCAAGCCCTCCCCTTCAAGGGGGTGAAGGACGATGGTCTGGAAATGCAGGTTCTCACCGTCCTTGAGGCCCGACGGGCCAGAGGGCCGCCAAGCCGCGCGGTCGTTTTGCGTGTCGAGTGGATCAGCTACCGATCCAGCACAGCCCCATGGCTCGCGATGATCTCCGCGTAGAGTTTCGCGCTGGATTTCAGCGTGCGCTTCTGCGTCGCGAAATCGACATGGACGATGCCGAAGCGCTTGGAGTAGCCGAGCGACCATTCGAAATTGTCGAGCATCGACCACGCGAAATAGCCGCGGATATCGCAGCCGTCCGCGCGTGCCTGTAGCGTCGCGCGCAGGTGCTTGCGCAGGTAGTCCACGCGCAGCGGATCGGGCAGTTCGTCGGCGGGCGCGACCGGCGGGTCGTAGAACGCCGAACCGTTTTCGGTGATGTACAGCGGCGGATTGCCGTAGCGTTCGCGGATCCAGTTCAGCGTGTCGGTGAGTCCTTGCGGAAACACTTCCCAGCCGGTTTCGCTGTAGGTCGCCTGCGGCTGGCGCACGCCGCTCGCGTAGAGCGGCCAGGCCTTGTCGTCGTGGCGCGTGACGCTGCGCGTGTAGTAGTTGAGGCCGATGAAATCCAGTGGCTGCCGGATGAGATCGAAATCCTCGGCCGGCCAGTCGGGCCAGGCTTCGCCGAAGATTTCCTTCATCTCCGGCGGATAGTGGCCGAGCAAGGCCGGATCGAGGTATTGCCGGTTCATGTAGGCGTCGGCGCGCTGGGTCGCAGCCTTGTCCTGCGCCGAATCCGAGGCCGGATACTTCGGCTCGATATTCACGACCAGGCCAATCTGATGTTTGCCGACCGCGCGGTATGCCTGCACGGCGGCGCCGTGCGCGCGCATGAGCTGATGTGAGGCGAGCGGTGCCTCGAAGCGGTTCTTGTGTCCCGGTGCCAGCGCGCCATGCAGGTAGCCGCCGTCGGTCACGACCCAGGGTTCGTTCAAGGTGGCCCAGAGCTTGATGCGATCGTCGAGCCGGCGATAGACCGCCGTGGCGTAGTCGGCGAACCAGCCGGCGATGTCGGGGTTGAGCCAGCCGCCGCGATCGTCGAGCGCGGCCGGCAAGTCCCAGTGGTACAGGGTAGCCATTGGTTGTATGCCGGCGTCGAGCAGCGCGTCGACGAGCCGTTCGTAGAAATCCAGGCCGCCGGCGTTGATACGGCCCTTGCCTTCGGGCATGACGCGACCCCAGGCGATGGAAAAGCGGTACGCGTTGAGTCCCAGCCGCTGCATCAGCTTCACGTCGTCGGCATAGCGGCGATAGTGGTCGCAGGCCACGTCGCCATTGTCGCCGTCGCGGACCAGCCCAGGCGTGCGGGTGAAGCGGTGCCAGATGCTGGGACCTGCCCCGTCGGCCAGTGGCGAGCCTTCGATCTGGTAGGCCGAGGTCGCGCATCCCCAGAGGAAGTCGCGCGGAAATTCGCTGGCGGCGGTCATGGTGGTGTGCTGGCCCTGGCTCGATGAAAACGATTACATTCCAGCATAATGGCGTTTCGGACGAAAGAGGCACGGCCGCGACGGTGTCGTGCGGACGCCGCGCAGAGGAAGGCTGGGGCATGACCACCGTGAAGTTCGACGCCGTACGCAAGGTCTATGGCAACGGCCGCATCGCCGTGGCTGGGGCGAGCTTCGAGATCGCCGCGGGCGAGCTCGTCGTGCTGGTCGGCCCGTCGGGCTGCGGCAAGTCCACCCTGCTGCGCATGGTGGCCGGGCTGGAAACGATCAGCGCCGGCGAGCTCGCCATCGACGGCGTTCGGGTCAACGATCTCGCGCCGCGCGATCGGGACATCGCCATGGTGTTCCAGAACTACGCGCTGTATCCGCACATGAGCGTTGCCGAAAACCTGTCCTTCGGTCTGCGCCTCAAGGGCACGCCGCGCACGGAGGTCGAGCGCCGTATCGCGACCGCGGCGCAGCTGCTGGGATTGCAGGACCTGATGCAGCGGCGCCCGGCCGAGCTGTCCGGCGGCCAGCGCCAGCGGGTCGCGCTGGGCCGCGCGCTGGTGCGCCAGCCGAAGGTGTTCCTGCTCGATGAGCCGCTGTCCAATCTCGACGCGAAGCTGCGACTGGCCATGCGCGTGGAAATCGCGCGGCTGCATCGCGAATTGGCTGCGACGATGATCTATGTCACGCACGACCAGGTCGAGGCGATGACGCTGGGCCACCGGATCGTGGTCATGAGCGACGGCGTCATCCAGCAGATCGATACGCCGCTGCGCCTGTATGCGAAGCCGGCGAACGTGTTCGTCGCCGCATTCCTCGGCAGTCCCGGCATGAACCTGCTGCGCGGCGAGGTGGCCGCGGACGGCGCGACGCTAAGGCTCGACGACGGCACGATGCTGCCGTTGGGGCCGGTCGCACAGGTGCCGGCGGCGCCAGGCGACGCGCTCGTGGTCGGGCTGCGGCCGGAAGATCTGAGCCTCGCCAGCGGCGTCGCGGGCGTGGGCTTCGAGGCCGTGCTCGACCTGGCCGAGCCGGTGGGTAACGAAACCTTCCTCAATCTCCGCGTGGGCAGCCAGGCCGTCGTGGCGCGCGTACCGCCCGGCGAGTCGCCCGCCGCAGGCTCGTGCCTGCGCCTGTTCTACGATCCGGCACGGCTGCACCGATTCGACGCACATACCGGTCTGCGCCTGGACTGACCAGGGCGCTCGAGGCTCAGGCGTCCTGCAGCGACTGCAGCCGTTCGCGGGAGCGATCCCACAGCCGCTGCACCGTGCGCAATGGCAGGCGCAGGGCTTCGGCGATCTCCACTTCGCTCAGGCCACCGAAGATGCGGCCGTCGAGGACGTGGACCAGGCGTTCGTCCTCGCGGCCGAACTCCTCGAGCACGGCGTCGAGGCTGAGCAGTTCGGCGGCCTCGCGCAGTGCCTCGGCCGTGGCTGGATCGGACGCGCCGGCGCGGTCTCCGGCGACGCGCTCGCGCGCATGGCTGACGAGGATCTGGCGCATCGCGCGGCCGGCGAGGGCGAGGAAATGCGAACGGTTGACCACGGCGCGGCCGCCGATCTCTCCGGCGATACGTTCGTAGCAGTCACGCACCAGCGCCGGCGCATCCAGCGTGTCAGGCAGGCCGGACGTGCTGGCGCAGCGTGCGAGGCGCAGCAGGTCGTCATGCAGCAGGGCGACCACGCGTTCCCAGGCGGCCCGATCGCCGGCATGGGCCTGCTCCAGCAGCGGAGTGATTTCGCTCACCGCGGGTTTCCTGGTTGGATGATGTCGCTGCCCTCAAGGCGGTGCCGCATCGCGACGCGGCACCGCATGTCGCGCTCAGCCGCGATCGGTGAACGGGACCAGGCGCTTCCAGCTCTGCCGCTTGGGCGGGTACTCGCCCTTGAGGTAGCGATGCTCGGGGTAATTGAGTTCGAGCACACGGCGCGTGTCGGCGCTGAGCTTGTCCTGGCCGAGGCGGGCGTAGGCTTCGGTCATGATCGCCAGCGCGTCGCCGGCCTGCGGCGTGCGCTGGTAGGTCTCGACGACTTTCTCGGCGCGGTTCGCTGCGGCGACGTAGGCTTTCTGGCGCAGGTAGAACAGGGCGACGCCGACTTCCGCCTGGGCCATGTTGTTGCGCAGATAGATCATGCGCTGGCGTCCGTCGCCGGCGTAGCGGCTGTCCGGGTAGCGCTTGACCATTTCGCCGAAATCCTCGAAGGACTGCAGCGCGTAGGCCTGGTCGCGTTTGGTCTCGTCGCGGTTGATGTAACGCTCGAGCAAGCCATCGGAGCGGGCGAAGTTGATCAGGCCGCGCAGGTAGAAGGCGTAGTCGATGTGCTTGTGCGTGGGGTAGGTCTTGATGAAGCGGTTGACCGCGGAATACGCCTCTTCTTCCTTGTGGTCCTTGAACTGGGTGTAGGCCAGTTCGAGTTGGGCCTGTTCGGTATAGGCACCGAACGGAAAGCGCGCGACGAGGCGTTCATAGGTGCGAGCGGCGCGTTCGAGATTGCCGTTCTGCAGGGCCTCCTTGGCCAGGGCATAGACCTGGTCTACCGGCAGGGTCTCGACCGGGTCGGTCTTCTTGCCACCGCGCGAGCAAGCGCCCAGGCTCAGCAACGCAGCAAAAAAAACCAGTCGGATCAGCAGGGAAACTCGCATGGGACGGCCACGCTCTGCGAAAATGCGGGCCGCGATCATAGCCCAAAGAGTTCCGCCTCGCCCCGGCCAGGCCAAATCCCCGATGAATGACTCCGTAAAGCCTCAGACCCTGGAAGTCCCGCTGGACCAGGCCGGCCGCCGCTTCGACCAGGTATTGGCCGAGCTGTTTCCTGACTATTCGCGCTCGCGCCTGACCGCCTGGATCAAATCCGGGGACGCCCTGCTCGACGGCGCCCCGGCGGCGCCCCGGCAGATCCTCAAGGGCGGCGAGACCGTCAGTGTCGTGGCGATCGCCTCGCAAGAGGTGCCGCTGGCCCCGGAGGACATCCATCTCGACATCCGTTACGAGGACGCCGACGTCCTCGTGATCAACAAGCCGGTCGGTCTCGTGGTGCACCCCGGCGCCGGCAATCCTGCCGGCACCCTGCAGAACGCGTTGCTGCATTACGACGCGAAACTCGTGGAGATCCCGCGCGCCGGCATCGTGCATCGGCTGGACAAGGACACGTCGGGGCTGATGGTCGTGGCGCGCACGCTGCGGGCGCATACGACGCTGGTCGAGCAATTGTCCGAACGCGCCATGCACCGCCAGTACGAGGCGCTGGTCATGGGCCCGATGATTTCCGGTGGTTCGGTCGATGCGCCGATCGGCCGGCATCCCAAGGACCGCGTCAAGCAGGCCGTCATCGACGAACCGGCCGGCCGGCCGGCCGTCACGCACTACCGCGTCCGCGAGCGCTTCCGCGCGCACACCCTGGTGCAGTGCAATCTCGAGACCGGCCGCACCCACCAGATCCGTGTACACATGGCGCATATCCGCCATCCGCTGGTCGCCGACACGCTCTACGGCGGCGGCCTGCGCCTGCCCAAGGGCGCGACGCCGGAGCTGACCGAGGTGCTGCGCGCGTTCAAGCGTCAGGCACTGCATGCGGAAAAGCTGGAGTTTGCCCATCCGGCCGGCGGCAGGACGATCTCGGTCGAGGCCGAGCGCCCGCAGGACCTGGCCGGCCTGATCGAGGCGCTGCGCGGCGACACCAAGATCAACGGCGAGGCCGATAACGCGCGGTCGCGGCGCTGAGCGCATGAAACGCCTCGCAGCGGGCACAGCAGCGACTGCCTCCGAGCCGGTTTTTCCCGAGGTGCCGCTGGCGCCCGGCGTGACGGCGCTCGTGACGACACGCCGGCTGGCCGGTGCGTCGCCGTCTCCGTTCGATGACTGCAATCTCGGCTCGCGCTGCGGCGACGCGCCCGACAACGTCGCCGCCAATCGCGCGGCGCTGCACGCCGTGCTGGACCTGCCGTCGGAACCGGTGTGGCTGCGTCAGGTGCACGGGACTGCGGTCCATGTCCTCGACGCGCCCGGCGATCCGGCGCGCGATCACCACGACGATCCGGTCGCCGACGCGGCCTATACGAGCCGGCCTGGACTGGTCTGCGCGGTGCAGACGGCCGATTGCCTGCCGCTGCTGATCGCCAGCGCCGACGGCCGCGAGGTCGCCGCCGTGCATGCGGGCTGGCGCGGCCTGGCGGCGGGCATCATCGAGGCCACGCTGGCGAAGTTCGATGCGTCACCTGTCCTGTTGCGTGTCTGGCTCGGGCCGGCCATAGCGGCCAATAGTTACGAAGTCGGCGACGAGGTTCGCGCCGCCTTCATCGAACACGACGCCACGGCGCAATACGCCTTCACCGCGACGCGGCCGGGGCATTGGCTATGCGATCTCTACGAACTTGCGCGGCAGCGCCTGAATTCGGCCGGCGTACGCGAGGTTTCGGGCGGCGGCTTCGACACGTTCAGCGACGAACGCTTCTACTCGCATCGGCGCGCGCGTCCGACGGGACGGTTCGCGAGTCTGATCTGGATCCAGCCGTCCGGCGTGCACGGGCGCGGTCCACTGCTGCCGGATGCGCGCATCGTGGCGTCCAAGTTGACTTTTCCACGATTGCTCGGCCGCGCATTCGCACACTTGCCGCCGACCGTGCGGACGCTGCACCTCCAGCCGGGGCAGCGCCGCTATAGCGGTGCGGCGACGATACGCCGCGGCCGCAACTGGCTCGCGCGGCTGTGCGGTTTCGTCACCGGCATGCCGCCGGCGATGCAGGACGCGCCGCTGTTCGTCGATATCCTCGCCTCGCCCGACGGCGAGCAGTGGACGCGCAACTTCGATGGCCATCGCATGCGGTCGCGCCTGTGGCGCAAGCAGGGTCGTCTGTGCGAGCGGCTTGGCCTCGTCACCTTCGCATTCACGCTTCGCGTCGACGGCGCGGCGCTGTGCTGGCATGTCGACAAGGTCAGCGCGCTCGGCATTCCACTACCGGCACGGTGGTTCCGGGGCGTGCATGCGCGCGAGTCCGAGGATGGCGAGGGGCGCTACTGCTTCGAGGTCGCCGCGGCGCTGCCGCTGGCCGGCGAACTCGTGCACTACAGCGGCTGGCTGGATGTGCCGCGCGGTCTCACCCTGCCGATGACGCCGCGTCGTGACGACGAGGAAGAGGACGATGTCGATCTCGATCTCGACAGTGTTCCGGCGAATCGCGCGGACGGACGGGACGCCGGCACGGACACGCACGGCGGCGGGATGCATGGGTTCAGGCGCCTGTTCCACCGCGATGGCGATGCCGACGGCAACGGTGATGGTGGCGGCGATGGCGGCGATTGACCGCGGCGCGCAGCCGCCCGTGCTCGTCTTCGACGGCGTCTGCCTGCTCTGCAGCGCCTGGGTCGCGTTCGTGCTGCGGCACGATCGCAGCGGGCGCATCCGCTTCGCCGCGATGCAGTCGTCCGCGGGGCAGAGCCTGCTCCAAGCGCATGGACTCGATGCCGACGATCCGTTGTCCTTCCTGTTCGTCTCGGAAGGGAAGGGGCATACGCAGAGCGACGCGATCCTGCGCCTCGTCGGCAGTTTTGGCGGCGCCTGGCGGCTCGTCGCGATGCTGCGCGTCTTGCCGGCCGTTCTGTGCGATGCGCTGTACCGCCTGATCGCGCGCAACCGTTATCGCTGGTTCGGTCGGCGCGATCATTGCCTGATGCCGGATCAGGCGGTGCGAGCGCGGTTTCTGGACTGAGGCGGACTTTCGTTTCCCGCATCGGGCCCGGGTGGTCGCGAGACAGCGACGATCAGTGTGGTTCCGACCGCGTGTGCGTGCGGATCGCATAGCCTGCGAGCGACGCCAGGCACTCGTCGAGCGTGAACAGATCCAGGCACGGAATCGCGCCGCGCGTACCCAGCTCACCGCGTGCGAGCTTGCCGGCGATCACGACGGAGGCCGTGGCCGGGATCTGCGGACCGTCACCGTCAGCGGCAATGATTTCCCAATGGACTCGATGGGGATTTCCGGACGAATTCAAGCCGGACAGCTCCACATGCATCGCGCCCGAGTCCGTGCCGGCGCGCAGAAACCACTCGCTGGCGCGCTTGAGCGCCGTGGCGTGTGACGGCAGGTTGCGCAGCACACCGGCGCGCGCGAGCCAGGACAGCAGCCAAAGGCCGAAATGCAGACCCTTCAGTTCCAGCCCGGCGCGAAAGCTCAGCGCTTTCAGTCCGTAGCGGGCGGGGAACAGATCCAGATCCGGCACGTCGCAAGCGGCCAGCCAACGAGCGCCGACCGGATCGGCATAGCGCCGGCGCTGCAGGCGCTGCCAGCCGAACACTGGCATGGGGGCGCCGTTGCGGCGCCAGGGCAGCGGTTTTCCGACGTAGCTGAGGATCGCGGCGACAGTAGCGAGGCCGCGTTCGGTGCGGTTGCCGGGACTGATGCCGATGTCGATGGCGTCGAGGCTGGCGAACGCGGCGCGATGTGCATCGACGACCGCGCCGCTGAGGCCTGGAACACTGCTCGCGCCGGTGACCGCGAGGCGCTCGTGTTGCCGCGCGAGCGCGTCGAGTGCGGCGCCGAATCCGCCGACGTAGTCGCGGCCGTCGGCGAGGTCGACATAGTGTGCGCCAGCCTCGATACACCATCGCGCGACGGTGTAGTCCTGGCCCTGGAACGGCCCCGCGCAGTTGATGACGAGATCGGGCCGGTGCTGCTGCAGCACGCGGCTGAAATCCGGCGTGTGCGCGTCGACGGCAAGTCCGTGCAATTCTGCCCGCGTACGGCTGTCGTCCTGCAGCGTCGCGGCCACGGCGGCCGCGCGCCGGGCGTCGCGGCCGGCCAGCAGCAGCCGCCAGCCCTGCTCGCGCGCGAGGCGGCCGGCGATGCGCGAGCCGAACAGGCCGTAGGCACCCAGCAGCAGTACGGTCCACGCCATTGCGCCGTCTCCGCAAAATGTCATGGTAGCGCGGGCCGAACCGTTCCCGGCGGCGCTTGAATCGGCTGCGTGCCAGCCACATACAACGGGCATCGCCGCATAGCGGCCCCTCCTCAATACTTCCGGGTGATCCATGCGTCTGGACAAATTCACGTCGCGCCTGCAGCAAGCTCTGGCCGATGCGCAAAGCCTCGCCGTCGGCCGAGACCACAATATGCTCGAGCCGCTGCACCTGATGGCGGCGCTGCTCGACCAGCAAGGTGGTTCCACCGTGCCGCTGCTGAGTCAGGCGCAGATCAATGTGCCGCTGCTGCGTCAGCGCGTCAGCGAAGCGCTGCAGCGTCTGCCGCAGACCAAGGGGCAGGAAGGCCACGTCAACCTGTCCGGCGATCTCAATCGCCTGCTCAATCTCAGTGACAAGCTGGCCGGGCAGCGCGGCGACCAGTTCATCGCGAGCGAACTGTTCGTGCTTGCCGCACTCGATGACCGGGGTGAGCTCGGCACCGCACTCAAGGCAGCCGGCGCCAGCAAGGCTGGCCTCGAGGCTGCGATCGACAAGATGCGCGGTGGCGAGAAGGTGCAATCAGAGGGCGCCGAGGAACAGCGCCAGGCGCTGGAGAAATACTGCATCGACCTGACCGAGCGCGCCGAACGCGGCAAGCTCGATCCCGTCGTCGGCCGCGATGAGGAAATCCGCCGGACCATCCAGGTGCTGCAGCGGCGCACCAAGAACAATCCCGTGCTGATCGGCGAGCCCGGCGTCGGCAAGACCGCGATCGTCGAAGGACTCGCCCAGCGCATCATCAATCACGAGGTGCCGGAAAACCTGCGCGACCGGCGCGTGCTCAGTCTCGACATGGGTGCGCTGATCGCCGGCGCGAAATTCCGCGGCGAGTTCGAGGAGCGCCTCAAGGCCGTACTCAGCGATCTGTCCAAGCAGGAAGGTCGCGTGATCCTGTTCATCGACGAGCTGCACACCATGGTCGGCGCGGGCAAGGCCGAGGGCGCCATGGATGCGGGCAACATGCTCAAGCCCGCGCTCGCGCGCGGCGAGTTGCACTGCATCGGCGCGACCACGCTGGACGAATATCGTAAATATGTGGAAAAAGATGCGGCGCTCGAGCGCCGCTTCCAGAAGGTGTTCGTCGGTGAGCCCAGCGTCGAGGACACGATCGCGATCCTGCGTGGACTGAAGGAGCGCTACGCCGTTCATCACGGCGTGGAGATCACCGATCCGGCCGTGGTCGCCGCAGCGACGCTGTCGCATCGCTATATCGCCGACCGTCAGCTGCCTGACAAGGCCATCGACCTCATGGACGAGGCGGCGTCGCGTATCCGCATGGAAATCGACTCCAAGCCCGAGGAAATGGACCGGCGCGAGCGCCGCCTGATCCAGCTGAAGATCCAGCGCGAGGCGCTGAAGAAGGAAAAGGACAGCGAATCGCGGCAGCGCCTGGCCGACCTGGAAAAGGAGATCGCGGTACTCGAGCGGGAGTTCTCCGACCTGGAAGAAGTCTGGAAGTCCGAGAAAGCGACGCTGCAGGAGGCGACGCGGATCAAGGAGCAGATCGAACAGGCGCGGCTCGAGCTCGAAGCGGCGCAGCGCCACCAGGATTTCGCGCGCATGAGCGAAATCCAGTACGGCCGCATGCCGGAGCTGGAAAAGCAGCTCAAGGCTGCGCAGGAAGCGGAGAAGGCCGGCTTCACACTGCTGCAGGACAAGGTCACGGCCGAGGAAATCGCCGAGGTGGTCGCGCGCTGGACCGGTATACCGGTCAGCAAGATGCTGGAAGGCGAACGCGAAAAGCTGCTGCGCATGGAAGACGAACTGCACGCGCGAGTGATCGGTCAGGATGAGGCCGTGCGCGCGGTCAGCGACGCGATCCGGCGCGCGCGCGCCGGTCTTTCGGATCCGAACCGGCCGTCGGGCTCGTTCCTGTTCCTGGGGCCGACCGGTGTGGGCAAGACCGAGCTGTGCAAGGCGCTCGCGGATTTCCTGTTCGACTCCACCGATGCAATGGTGCGTGTCGACATGTCCGAGTTCATGGAAAAGCATTCGGTGTCGCGGCTGATCGGCGCGCCGCCGGGATATGTCGGCTATGAAGAAGGCGGCTATCTGACGGAAGCCGTGCGCCGCCGTCCCTACAGCGTGATCCTGCTCGATGAAGTCGAGAAGGCGCATCCGGATGTGTTCAACGTGCTGCTGCAGGTACTCGACGATGGTCGCCTGACCGACGGTCAGGGCCGTACCGTGGACTTCCGCAACAGCGTGATCGTGCTGACGTCGAACCTCGGTTCGCAGCTGATCCAGGAGGCGTCGAGCATCGGCGGCGAAGAGGGCTACACGCAGATCAAGGCCGCGGTCATGGGCGTGGTGCAGGCGCAGTTCCGCCCGGAGTTCATCAACCGGCTCGACGAAATCGTCGTGTTCCGGCCGCTCGAACGAGCGCAGATTCGCGCGATCGCGCGGATCCAGACCGCCGGCCTTGCCAAGCGGCTGGCCGAGCGCCAGCTCCGGCTGGTCATCAGCGATGCGGCGCTGGACGCGCTCGGGCAGGCCGGTTTCGATCCGGTCTACGGCGCGCGGCCGCTCAAGCGCGCGATACAGCAGCAACTGGAGAATCCACTCGCGCGGCAGATTCTGGAAGGCCGCTACGCCGCCGGTGAAACAGTCATGGTCGACGTACAGGACGGTCACCTCAACTTCGGCCGCGGCACCTCGGTCGAAGCCACGTAAGCGAATCTGCTTGAAAACCCGGAGCCGGACCGCACAATGCGGGCCGGCTCCCGCATGGCGGGGGCTTCCGCTTCCGGGGAAATGCAATGCCAATCTATGAATTCGAATGTGGCGAGTGTGGCAAGCGCTTCGATCGCCTGCAGAAACTGTCCGATCCCGATCCCACCGACTGTCCGGCCTGCGCCCGCCCGTCCGTTCGCCGGCGCATCACAGCACCGTCTTTCCGTCTGGCCGGTTCCGGCTGGTACGAAACCGATTTCAAGAAGGATGGCGACAAGAAGCGCAATCTGGCCGGCGAAGGCGGGGGCGACGCCAAGCCGGCCGAAACGGCCAAACCGGATGCGGCCAAGTCCGACGCGCCGGCCACCGCCAGCACGACTGCGGCGGCGGACAAGCCGGCGGGCAACAGCACCAGTTGAGTCATACACGCCGCGGACAGCGTTTGCTTTGTCCAGAGCGGCCAGACGCAGCGATTGCCCGCCTTCAGCGTCCGCTGAACAAAAGCCCGCCATGCACGTAACGCTCACAGACCCGTCCGCTCCCCAGCGCGTACACTGGCGCCGCGTTTGGCCAAAGGAGAAGGTGCAATGATCACGCGAGTGCTGGGATTAGCCGCTGTATTACTGGGATCGCTGTTGGGGACGTCGTCTGTGGCCCAGGCCCAGCGAGGAGGACGCGACACGATCGAATGCCGTAGTAACGACTACCGCTATGCCCGCTGCGATACCAACTGGCGCGATGCGCGCCTGGTCCGCCAGCTGTCGGGTAGCAATTGCATCAAAGGCCAGACCTGGGGCGTTGATCGCCGCGGCAACGTCTGGGTCGATCGTGGTTGCGCCGGCGTGTTCGCCGAGGCCGGCGGCGGTGGCGGTGGACATGGTGGCGGTGGCGGTGGTGGTGGTGGTGGTGGCTGGCGGCCGGGTCCTGGCTGGGACCAGGACATCAGCTTCGTCTGCGAGAGCCGCGACTTCCGCTACAACATGTGTCAGGTCGACGTCGGCCGCGGCGGCGAAGTCCGCCTCGCGCGCCAGATCTCCGGCACGCGTTGTGTGCAGGGCCGCACCTGGGGCTTCAACCGCGCTGGCGTCTGGGTCGACCAGGGCTGTGCCGCGCAGTTCGTCGTCGAGCGCCGTTGGCGCGACTGAAACGGTCTGACAATCCGGTAAGACAAAGCGCCATGCCCGGCGAGCCGGGCATGGCGCTTTGTTTTTGGGGCCGCGCCAGCCGCGCATAGGCCTTTGTTTTGTTTGCAGCGCAACAAATTCCTCCGTAGGATTCCGGCCTTTCCGCCTGTTCTGGGCGGACTTCTGATTCCGGAGCCTTTAGCGTATGCGCAGCCATTACTGTGGTCTCGTCGGCGAGACCCTGATCGGTCAGACCGTCACCCTGTGCGGATGGGCGGACAGCCGGCGCGATCATGGCGGCGTCATCTTCATCGATCTGCGCGATCACGAAGGCATCGTCCAGGCCGTGATCGAGCCCGACAACGCCAGCGCATTCAAACAGGCCGAGGGCGTGCGTTACGAGTTCTGCCTGCGCCTCACCGGCACGGTGCGCGCACGGCCGGCCAGCCAGATCAACGATCGCCTGGGGACTGGCAAGATCGAAGTCGTCGCCGACACGGTCGAGGTGCTCAATGCCGCGGCGCCGTTGCCCTTCATGCTCGACGACAACGTCGGCGAAGACGCCCGCCTGCGCTATCGCTACCTCGACATCCGCCGTCCCGACATGCAGCGCAAGCTGCGCATGCGCACGCGGCTGGTTTCCGCCTTGCGCCATCATCTCGACGCCAAGGGTTTCCAGGACATCGAGACGCCGATCCTGACCAAGGCCACGCCCGAAGGTGCACGCGACTATCTTGTGCCCAGCCGCGTGCATCCCGGCGAGTTCTTCGCGTTGCCGCAGTCGCCGCAGCTGTTCAAGCAGCTCCTCATGATGGCCGGCATGGACCGTTACTACCAGATCGCGCGCTGCTTCCGCGACGAGGATCTGCGTGCCGACCGCCAGCCCGAATTCACTCAGCTCGATATGGAATTCGCCTTCGTCGGCGAACGCGACGTGCAGGATTTCGTCGAGGACATGATCCGCACGATCTTCCGGCAGGTCGTCGACGTGGAGCTGGACGCGCAGTTCCCGCGCCTGACCTATGCCGAAGCGATGCGCCGCTACGGTTCGGACAAGCCCGACCTGCGTATCGATCTGGAACTGGTCGACGTGGCCGACGCGGTGAAAAGCTGCGACTTCAAGGTGTTCTCCGGTCCGGCCAACGATCCAGGCGGCCGCGTTGCGGCGCTGCGCGTGCCCAAGGGTGCGGAACTCACGCGCAAACAGCTCGACGACTACGGTCTGTACGTGCAGAAGTACGGCGCGAAAGGGTTGGCCTGGATCCGCATCGACGATCTGGCCAAAGGCCTCGAAGGCCTGACCTCGCCCATCGTCAAGTTCCTCGGCGAAGACGTGGTCAAGGCAATCTTCAGTGCCGTCGGCGCGCAGACCGGCGACGTGATTTTCTTCGGTGCCGGTCCGTACAAGACGGTCAGCGATTTCCTCGGCGCGCTGCGCCTGAAGGTCGGTCGCGACCTCGGTCGCGTCGCCGAAGGCTGGCGGCCGCTCTGGGTCGTCGATTTCCCGATGTTCGAATACGACTACGACGCCAAGCGCTACGTCGCACTGCATCATCCGTTCACGGCGCCCAAGGTGGACGACGTTGCCGACTTGCGGGCGAACGCTGCGAACGCGGTGTCGCGCGGCTACGACATGGTGCTCAACGGCAACGAGATCGGCGGCGGCTCGATCCGCATCCACCGTTCGGACATGCAGAGCACGGTGTTCGATCTGCTCGGCATCGGCAGCGAAGAGGCGGAAGCCAAGTTCGGCTTCCTGCTCGAGGCACTCAAGTATGGCGCGCCGCCCCACGGCGGCATCGCCTTCGGCATCGATCGCATTGCTGCGCTGATGGCGGGCACCGAGTCGATCCGCGACGTGATCGCGTTCCCCAAGACCGCGAGCGCGCAGTGCCTGCTTACCTCGGCGCCGTCGAGCGTGCCCGAGGCGCAGCTGCAGGAACTGCATGTACGCGTGGTCAAGCCGGTCAAGGGCTGATGCAACGGCCACGGCTTGCGGCCGCGGCCGCCGCGAGGGCAGGATGCGGCATGCGCGACGAGGCAGTCATCCTGATTCACGGCGTCTGGATGCGGGCGTTCAGCCTGCTGCTTTTGCGCAGGCGCCTGCGCGAAGCCGGGTTTCATACCGAACTGTTCGACTATGCAAGTGTGTTCGGCCGTGACGAGCGCAGCCTCGACCGGCTGAGCCGTCGCATACACGCGCAGCGTGCACGCTCGGTGCATCTGGTCGGCCACAGTCTTGGCGGGCTGGTTGCGCTGCGAGCCCTCGGCCTGCTGCCGGAGGGACTCAACGGGCGTGTGGTCTGCCTGGGTTCACCACTGAACGGCAGCGCCGTTGCACAGCGGCTCACCCGCCGCGGCAGTGGCGCGCAGTTGCTGGGCTGCAGTACCGAAGTGCTATGCAGTGGCCTGCCGCCGCAAGCTTCCGCGGCGAGCGTGGGTGTCATCGCCGGCACGCGGGCGCTCGGGCTCGGGCAATTGATGGGCGCGTTCGACGGCCCCAACGACGGTACTGTCGGCGTGGCCGAAACCCGCTGGCCTGGCGCCAGCGCGCATCGCGAGGTGAACACCTCGCATACCGGACTGACCTTCTCACGCGAGGCCGCCGAACTGACGGCGCGCTTTCTACGCACCGGGCGTTTCGAGGGAAGTAACTGATTTCCTTTGGATTGATCGGCAATAGCCGCCGCCTGCGCCCAAGGTCGATCGTGCAAGAACGCGATCGACCTCCTTCACGCCCCGTAGCGCCGCTTACGTCACGATGCCCGGATAGAGCGGGCCCGACAGGAAAAAGCCATGCGCCCATTCTTGACACCCCTGCGCCAATCCGACAGGCTTGGAGACGGTACGCTTTGTACTCGCGCACAAGCGGTTCCGGAAGCTGTTGGCGCGGCCAGGGAAGCGGTTTCAGCAGTAAGTCATTTCCAGTAGCTACATTTTTGAGTTCCGGTGTTTGTCCAGACACCTGCCCTCTTCGCCCGTGGGGAGTAAAAATAATGCGCTTTGAATTGTCGAATTCCGTTCGTAAGAATCTCGGTCTCGCAGCCGGTGCCCTCGTCCTGTCCTTCGCTTCCGCTTCGAGCATGGCCGCTGTGCTGTGCAGCTCGGCTGCGGTCCCGGTGCCGGCCAACATCGACGGCGTCTACATGAATCTCGTGACCGGTGCGACCGGCACGGCTGGCGGCAGTGTCACCGGCTGGGACATCAACCTGTATCAGACCGGTACCCCGGCCGCCCTGTACTTCTTCTGGCCGTCGTCGCCCGCCAACAGCTTCGGCGGTGTCGCCACCGGTACTGTCTATGACTCTCTGACGACCGGCGCCCCGATCGGTGCAGCGCAGACCTACATCGTCAGCTCCGGCGGCGGCGGTGCACCTCCGTACGTCAACTGGCAGACCACGACCGCCCAGACCGGCCGTTACCTCGGCGTGCGTTTCTTCAACGAAGCGACGTCGGCGATCAACTTCGGCTGGCTCCAGATCGATACCGGCGCGTCCAACGGCTTCCCGGCGACGATCAACCAGTACTGCTACGACAACACCGGTGCCACGCTCAATGCGGGTACGACGCCGGTCTCGCTGCAGCAGTTCTCGATCGACTGAGAACGGTAGCCCGTGCCGCGATTCTGATCGCGGATGTCGGCAATACCTCTGAAAGGGCGCGACCGCCGGGTGGCGCCCTTTGTTTATTTCGGCGATCGGGGGAAACGAGCCGTCAGGGGTGGGCGGTTGGTGCCCGTGCGTCGCGCAGGGGCGGGTAGAGTTAGCCGTAGCGGTCCCCGCGCGCCGTCGTACGCAACAGCGGCTGACGCACCTGGGCGGCGCTCGCCGTGCGGGTGACGCGCGGGCTGTCCTGCGACGTCAGGCACGCGGGATCGAAGGGGAGGTCGCAGAAGTCGAGCAGGCTGCGTATCTCGGCTTCGGGACTGGCAAGCAAGGTTTCGTAGACGAGCGTGCGGCAGCGCTCAGGATACTGCTGCTGCCACCAGGCCCAGAGGCGGCGGCTGTCGTGAGCATAGCCGGCCAGTTCGTCGAGGTCGTAGCTGTAGGCCACGCGATTGGGTGCGAACAACTGCTTGTAGCAGGACCAGCAGGTTTCCACGAGGCTGCGTTCGCAGCCGATCACGCGCGCGCCTGGCAGCATCGCTAGCGCCGCGCCCACGTATGGCCAGTTTTCTGGCAGCTTGTCGGTAAAGCGGGTGGCGGTCTGCCAGCGTTCGGTCAGCTGCAGGTAGCGCCGGCCGAGGCGCTCCCAATCCGCCGCGCCCGCCGAGCCGACCCAGCGCGGAAAGGGTTGCCCACGGCGCGCGGATTCTTCCTGGATGACCGTGGCGAGGTGCGGCAGTTCGCTCGCGCCCACCACGTCCGGGTGTGCCGACAGCATCTGCTCCACGAGCGTCGTGCCGGAACGCGGCATGCCGACGATGAAGATCACCTGGTCTCCGAGTGGCGCCGGTGCGCTCGCATGCGGCGCGTTGAAGGCCTCGCGGATGCTGTCGCAATAACGTCGGTGCGCCGCGCCGTCCCAGGAAATACCTTTGCGCCGCAGCTGATTGGCGCGCCGGAAATGCGCCATCGCGTCGGCGGCGCGGCCGAGTGTCTCGCAGGCCAGGCCGGCCGCGAAGCTGGTCAGCATGCGGTCCTCCTCGCTGCTGCGCCGGTCGGCGATCAGCGCCTCCATGGCAGTGACGTCACGGTCGTCGAATGCCACGGTCTTGAGGTCGGCCAGGCCGAACCAGGCCTTGGCGGATTCTCCGGCGACCGTGCTCAGCCGGCGATATTCCTCGGCGGCCTGCGCAATACGGCCCAGCCCCGTCAGTGCGCGGGCTGCGAGAAACCGCGCGGCATGGCGTTTTGGCGCCATCTGCACGACACGCAGGGCAGCGTCCAGCGCGTCGGCGCATTCCGCGTTGCGGTCGAGCATCAGGCCGAGTTCGAACCAGTTCGTGGCATCAGGCCTTGATGCCACGGCCCGGCGCAGCGTGGCAGCAGCATCGTCCAGTGCGCCGTTCGAAGCCTGCGCCTGGGCCAGCTCCCGCAGCACATCGACATCGTCGGACTGCTGCACCAGCGCGCGCTGCAGTGCGGAGACCGCTTCCGCCGGCCGTCCGCGCACCATTTGCACGCGCGCGAAACAGCGCAGCGCCTGCACGTGGTCCGGGTCCATGGCCAGGGCGCAGACGGCGGCTTTTTCGGCGCCGGTGAGGTCCTTGGCGGCCAGAAAGCGCTCGGCATCGCGCACCAGTCGGCGCAGGGCCAGTGCGTGCGGATCGGAGTCCGCCGGGGATTTCATCGGCATGAGTTCGGTACCGCAACGAAAGCAGACGCCGGCAACGGCCGGATTGAGCCAATCGATGATGCTCGCACGCGAGTCCGCGGCCCGGCAACCGCGGCCGGGTTTACGCTGCACCGCAGCGAAGCTCTTGCTAGACTCGTCGGCTCAGGGTGGGCGAAGGATGCGGTACGACGATGGCCGGTGGCGATTCCACGACACGAACGACGCGCATCGCTCCGGCGAGCCGTACCTCGGGCGTGGCGGCCCGGCGATGACGCGCGTTCTCGGCATCGACCCCGGCTCGCAGCGTACCGGCATAGGCATCATCGACACCGATGTTTCCGGCAAGGCCGTGCACGTCTTTCATGCGACCCTGAAGCTGTTGGACAACGACAGTTTCGCGCTGCGCCTCAAGCAGATCTTCGAAGAGACCAGCGCCATCATCGAAACCTACCAGCCTGACGAAGCGGCGATCGAACGCGTTTTCATGGCCAAGAATCCCGACTCGGCGCTGAAGCTCGGCCAGGCCCGCGGCGCGGCGATCTGCGCGGTGGTCACACGCAATCTGACCGTGGCCGAATACGCGCCCAAGGAGATCAAGCAGGCCGTGGTCGGCGGTGGCGGTGCCGACAAAACCCAGATCCAGCACATGGTCTGCGTGCTGCTGCAATTGACGGGTAAACTCCAGGCCGACGCGGCGGATGCGCTCGCGATCGCGCTGACCCACGCGCATACGCGGGCCACGACGCAGCGCATCGGCATACCGCGCACCGCATGGAGGCGCAGGCGATGATCGGTCGGTTGAAAGGCGTACTCGTGTCCAAGCAGCCACCCTGGCTGATGGTCGACGTCAACGGCGTCGGCTACGAACTCGAAGCGCCGATGTCGACGTTCTATGACCTGCCGGAAACCGGTCGCGAAGTCACCTTGTGCACGCATTATGCGGTCAAGGAAGACTCAGTCGCGCTGTATGGATTCCTGCGCGAGGCCGAGCGCAGCCTTTTTAGACATGTGCAAAAAGTCAGCGGCATCGGCGCGAAAATTGCGCTGGCAATCCTGTCAGGCGCGTCGGTAGAGGAATTCGCGCGTCTCGTGCAAGGCGGCGACGTCGCTGCGCTGACCCGGATTCCCGGCATCGGCAAGAAGACCGCCGAACGCATCATCGTCGAGCTGCGCGACCGCGTCGACGCTTTGGGCGGCGGCGTGCCGGGCATCAGTCTCGGTGGCGCCGTGCCGCACGATCCGGTGACCGAGGCCAGCGTTGCGCTGCAGCAGCTTGGCTACAAGCCGGCTGAAATCAGCCGCCTGGTCAAGGACGCCGCCGCACCCGGCGACAGCGCCGAAGCCATCATCCGCAAAGCCCTCCGCGCTGCGCTGCGCTGAGTGTTACCCCTTCTGGCGATCGCGACGACATGAGCAGCACCCAAGAACACGGCAACAAGAACCTGTACGCCCTCGCTCTCGGCGCGATCGGCGTGGTCTACGGCGACATCGGCACGAGCCCGCTGTATACGCTCAAGGAAGCCTTCGGCCCGCACGGCGTCGCCGTGAGCCACGACAACGTGCTCGGTGTGCTGTCGCTGATCTTCTGGTCGCTGATCGTCATCGTATCGGTCAAGTACGCCACCTTCATCATGTCGGCCGACAACAAGGGCGAGGGCGGCATCATGGCGCTGACCACGCTGGCCCACCGCGGCGTGCGTTCGAGCGCGCGCGCGCGCTGGATCATCATGGTGCTGGGTCTGTTCGGTGCCGCGCTGTTCTTCGGCGACAGCGTGATTACGCCGGCGATATCAGTGCTCAGCGCCGTCGAGGGCCTCGGCGTGGCCGCGCCAGCGCTGAACCGCTACGTGGTTCCGGTCGCCGTGCTGGTGCTGATTGCGCTGTTTTCGCTGCAACGCAGTGGAACGGCGCGCGTGGCGCGCGTGTTCGCGCCGATCATGGTGATCTGGTTCCTCACGCTTGCGGCGCTGGGCATCATGAAGATCGTGCAGGCGCCGGAGGTGATCCAGGCGCTGAATCCTTACTACGCCGTAATGTTCTTCGTCGAAAACGGCCGCATCGGATTCTTCGTGCTGGCCTCGGTAGTGCTCGCCGTGACGGGCGCCGAGGCGCTGTATGCCGACATGGGGCATTTTGGCAAGCAGCCGATCCGTCGCGCCTGGTTCGCGTTCGTGCTGCCGGCCCTGATGCTCAATTATCTGGGGCAGGGTGCGCTCCTGCTCGAAGACCCGAGCGCCGTCAAGAATCCTTTCTACCTGCTGGCACCGCCGGTATTGCTGTATCCGATGATCGTGCTCGCGACGCTGGCCGCGGTCATCGCCTCTCAGGCAGTCATTTCCGGTGCCTTTTCGGTCACCCGCCAGGCGATACAGCTGGGTTATCTGCCGCGCATGGAAGTCGTGCATACCTCGCGCGAGACCATGGGCCAGATCTACCTGCCCTGGCTCAACCGCGTGCTGCTCGTGCTCACTGTCGCGGTCGTGATCGGCTTCCACAGCTCGACCAATCTGGCTGCGGCCTACGGCATCGCCGTGGTCGGCACGATGACGATCGATTCGTTCCTCGTGATCATCGTTGCTCGCCGCGTCTGGGGCTGGACGCGCTGGCGCGTCGCCACGCTTGGCGGTCTGTTTCTTGTCGTCGACCTCGCGTTCCTCGGTGCGAATCTCGAAAAAGTCGAGCACGGAGGGTGGTTCCCGCTCGTGCTCGGCGTCGTCGTGTTCATCGTGATGACGACCTGGCGCCGCGGCCGGGAACTGGTCATCCGCGAACTCAAGCAGGCGGGCCTCGCGCTGAAGCCGTTCATCGAATCCATCGCCGAGCACCCGCCGCTGCGCGTGCCGGGACATGCCGTATTCCTGACCGCCCAGCCCGAGGCCGTGCCGCATGCGCTGCTGCATAACCTCAAGCACAACAAGGTGCTGCACGAGCAGAACGTGGTGCTCACGGTGGAATGGCTGGAAACGCCGACGGCAGAGCCCGAGGAACGCATCGAACTGGTGTCGCTGGGGCATGAGTTCCATCAGCTCACGCTGCGCTACGGGTTCGCCGAGGACCCGGACGTGCCCGACATGCTGGCCAAGTGCGAGAAGGTCGGTCTGGTCTTCGACATGATGGACACGACGTTCTTCCTGAGTCGGGAAAGCATCGTCGCGACTGACCGGCCGGGCATGCCGCTGTGGCGCGACAGGCTGTTCGCTTTCATGCAGCGCAACGCCCTGCCGGCGACGGCCTTCTTCAAGATACCCGGCAACCGCCTGATCGAGCTGGGTACACAGGTGGAAATATGAACGACCGGCTCGCGTCGGGCGCGTCCACGCGCGAAGACGAGCTGCTGGAAGCGTCGATCCGCCCGCAGCGGCTGGCCGAATACCTCGGTCAGCAGGCCGCGCGCGAGCAACTGGGCATCTACATCGAGGCGGCGCGGCGGCGTGGCGGCGCGCTGGACCATGTGCTGATCTTCGGCCCGCCGGGCCTGGGCAAGACGACGCTGTCGCACGTCATCGCAAACGAACTCGGCGTGAGCCTGCGCACTACATCGGGGCCGGTGATCGAGCGCGCCGGCGACCTGGCCGCGCTGCTGACGAACCTGCAGCCCAACGACGTGCTGTTCATCGACGAAATCCATCGCCTGTCGCCGGTGGTCGAGGAAGTGCTGTATCCGGCGATGGAGGACTTCCAGATCGACATCATGATCGGCGAAGGCCCGGCGGCGCGCTCGATCAAGCTCGATCTTCCGCCGTTCACGCTGATCGGGGCGACGACGCGCGCGGGCCTTCTGACCAGTCCGTTGCGCGACCGCTTCGGCATCGTGCAGCGGCTGGAGTTCTACACGCCGGAAGAGCTGGCCGCGATCGTGCGCCGCTCCGCGCGTATCCTCGGCATCGCCTGCGATCCCATCGGCGCTGCGGAGATCGCGCGCCGCTCGCGCGGCACGCCGCGTATCGCCAACCGCCTGCTGCGCCGTGCGCGCGACTACGCCGAGGTGCGTGCCGGAGGCACCATCACGCTGGAGGTCGCCAGGGCCGCGATGGAAATGCTCAAGGTCGATCCCGAAGGCTTCGACGCGCTCGACCGCCGCCTGCTCAAGACCATCATGGAGAGCTTCGACGGCGGTCCCGTCGGCGCTGACTCGCTCGCCGCGGCGCTGTCGGAGGAGCGCGGCACGATCGAGGACGTGCTGGAGCCTTATCTGATCCAGCAGGGTTATCTGGTGCGCACGGCGCGTGGCCGCATGGTTACTGCGCGCGCCTATCATCATTTCGGCTTGAAGCCGCCGCGCCGGCCGGATGCGCCGCCGGATCTGTTTGAGCCCGCTTGAGTCCGGGTGTCACCGCGTTCAGGCGAACGCAGCTATGCTCGCCGCATCGTTTTGCGCGCAGAAACACCAACCGCCAAGGAAGAGTCGATGGTCTCTGCCCAGTTCTGCTGGCCGATCCGGGTGTACTGGGAAGATACCGACGCAGGCGGGGTGGTGTATCACGCGAGCTACCTGCGATTTCTCGAGCGCGCGCGCAGCGAATACCTGCGGCATCTCGGTATTGAGCAGGAGACCCTGCGCAAGGACAATGGCATCGTCTTCGTCGTGCGTGACATCGCGATCGGCTTCCTCAAGCCGGCGCGACTCGACGATCTGCTGGATGTCACCGTGGCATTGACCGAGCGGCGCCCGGCCAGTCTGGTGTTCGAACAGAAGATCCTGCGTGCGGCTGATGGCCTTCCGCTGGTCGAGGCGCGCGTGAGAGCTGCCTGTGTCGACGCTGCCGCTTTTCGCCCCCGCCCCATTCCCGACGACCTGTTTGTGGAGATTTCCAAGGCATGAACGCTGGTGATCTGAATCTTTGGCAGCTCGTGCTGCATGCGAGCCTGTTCGTCAAGTTCGTGATGCTCGTCCTGCTGGCCTTCTCGTTCCTGTCGTGGATGATCATCTTCCGCAAGCACACCATGCTGAAAACGGCATTGGGCAGCGCGAACGAGTTCGAGGAACGCTTCTGGTCCGGCGCCGACCTGGCCGCGCTGTTCCGCGAAGTCACCGGTCGCGGCGAACAGATCAGCGGCATCGAGAGCATCTTCGAAGCCGGATTCCGCGAGTTCGCCCGCCTGCGCCAGCGTCGCGGCGTTGATCCGCGTACCTTGCTCGAAGGCGCGCAGCGTTCGATGCGCGTCGCCCAGTCGCGCGAGATCGACCGCCTCGAGGGCAACCTCGAATTCCTCGCCAACGTCGGTTCGATCAGTCCGTACGTGGGCCTGCTCGGCACGGTCTACGGCATCATGATTTCGTTCCAGGGCCTGGCCAACATGAAGGAGGCCACGATCGCGAGTGTCGCACCGGGCATCTCCGAAGCGCTGATCGCCACGGCCATGGGCCTGATCGCCGCGATCCCGGCATCGTGGGCCTACAACCGCTATTCCAACAAGGTCGAACGCGTCGCCACGCGCTTCGAAGCCTTCACCGAAGAATTCTCGTCCATCCTGCAGCGCCAGGCGCACGTCGAGGAGTGAGCGCGACCCCGCGTTTTTTCCCCGACCGTTGGAGTCGCTGATGCAAACCCATCGCCGCAAACGCAAGAAGCTCAAGTCCGACATCAACGTCGTGCCATATATCGACGTGATGCTGGTGCTGCTGATCATCTTCATGGTGACGGCGCCGCTGCTGAATCTCGGTGTCGACATCGAGCTGCCCGAATCCGAGGCCGCCAAGAGCCTCAACGTCGACAAGGATCCGGTCGTCGTCACGGTCGATCCGACCGGTAAGCTGTTCCTGACCCTGCCCAAGGCCGAACGCGAAGAGGTCAGCGCCGAGGCGCTGAAGACCAAGATGGCCGCGTTCGTGCGCGTGAACCCCAAGCAGCCCGTCTACGTCGCCGGCGACGGCAAGGCCGAGTACAGCAAGGTCTACGACGCGATGGCGCTGCTGCAGGCCGCTGGCGTGCCCAAGGTCGGCTTGATGGGCCAGCCGCCCCAGGACAAGGCCAACTGAGCTTGCGCATGGCCAGCGACGAAAATCCCCTACTGCCGTGGCTGTATTCGCTGGCCGTACATCTCGCGGTCCTCGCCATCGTCAGCGTGAGCCTGTGGTGGACGAGCTCGACGGTGGCCGTGAGCATTCCTGGCCCCATCATCGAGGCGACCCTGGTCGGTCCGGCTCAGGCGCCCAGGCCCAAGGCCGTGAAGCCCAAGCCGAAGCCCGTCGAGGTCAAGCCGCCGGAGCCCAAGCCGCAGGCCGAAGAGCCCGCGCCCGAGCGGCCCAAGGAAGACAAGAAGGACCAGGAAAAAATCACCGACAAGCTCACCCAGCTCAAGGCCGAGGAAGACGCCAGGCTGCAGGAAGAGCTGAAGAAGAAAGAGCAGGTCGAGCTGGCCGAGAAACAGGCCGCCGAAGCCGAAAAGCAGAAGAAACTCAAGGAAGAAAAGGAACAGCAGCAGCGCGACAAGAAGGCGCGCGAGCTCGCTGCGAAAGCGGAAGCCGAACATCTTGCCGCGATGATCGCGGAGGAAGCCAGGACCGGCCAGGAAGGCACCGATTCAAGCCTCGAGGCCGAGTACTACGCCGCGATCCAGAGCGCCGTCACGGCCGCATGGCTGCGTCCGGACACAACGCCTCCCGGGGTGCGCTGCACGCTGGAGATCACGCAGATCATCGGCGGCGACGTGATCCAGGCCGTGGTCGTCAGTCCGTGCAACGCCGACGCTGCGACGCGAACGACGCTGGAGCAGGCGCCACGCCGCGCTTCGCCGCTGCCGTATTCGGGTTACGAGAAAGTGTTCAAGCGCAAGATTCGTTTCGAGTTCACCTATGACGGCTGACCGTGCGTCCTGGTCTGCCGGTCTGCTCGGCCTGCTCCTGCTGTGGTCTGTCGGTGCACGTGCCGATCCGGCCGCGCCTATGCAGGCCTACATAGAGTCCGTCCACGCCGCAATCATGCGCACTTGGGTACAACCGCCGTCGACGCGGCCGGATCTGCATTGCCCGCTGGGCATCGACCAAGCTGACGGCGGAGCGGTCGTTCAGGTTAGCTTCGGGGACGATTGCAATGCTGATGCGGCCACGCGCGAAGCTCTCGAGCGCGCTGTGCGCAAAGCCTCCCCGTTACCGTATGCCGGTTTTGAACGCGTCTTTCAGCACCGCATGCACCTCGTTTTCAAACACAGCGGTCACTAGAGCAGGATCGATATGCCAGCCAATTCCATTTCCCGATTTGCCAGCCTGTTGCTCTGCCTGCTCGGCACGGCCGCGCAGGCGCAAAGCCCCGCGTCCGGCCCAGGCCTGAGCAGTGATGTTCCGACCATCGTGATCAGGGACGGTACCGGCTCCGCCTTGCCGATCACCGTCGTCCCGTTTGCGTTCGAAGGAGCCGGTGCACCGGCCGAAACGGATGTGTCCGACGTGGTGCGCATGGATCTCGCGCGTTCCGGCAAGTTCAGGACGCTGGACAAGAAGGACGTCGTCGAATTCCCCTCCCGCGGCGGCGACATCAAGTTCCCGACCTGGAACCTGCTCAAGCAGACCTATGTCGTCGTCGGCCGCATGACCGATGCCGAAGGCGGCGCGATGCGGGTCGAGTTCGAACTCTACGACGTGCCCAAGCAGGAGCGGCTGCTAGGCCTCGCCATCACTGGCCAGCGCAGCGACCTGCGCGGCGTCGGCCACCAGGTCGCCGACCTCATCTACGAAAAGATCACCGGCGTGCGTGGCGCATTCTGGACGCGCATCGCCTACGTCACCGCCGCTGGCGTCAGCCCGAACATCAACTACGCGTTGATGGTGGCCGACTCGGACGGCTACAACCCGCAGGTGCTGGTGCGCTCGCGTGAGCCGCTGCTGTCGCCGTCGTGGTCGCCGGACGGCAAGAAACTGGCCTACGTCTCGTTCGAACGCGGCGATTCGGCCATCTACATCCAGGAAATCGCGACCGGTTCGCGCCAGGTCGTCTCCAACCGCAAGGGCATCAACGGCGCACCGGCGTTCTCCCCGGACGGCAGCAAGCTGGCCCTGACCCTGTCCTACCTCGGCAATCCCGATATCTTCGTCATGGACCTGGGCAGCCGCGAGACCAAGCGTCTGACCAACCATTTCTCCATCGACACCGAAGCTCAGTGGATGCCCGACGGCCAGACCCTGGTATTCACGTCGGACCGCTCCGGCAAGCCGCAGCTGTATCAGGTCTCCGCCTCCGGCGGCGACGCGACCCGCCTGACGTTCCAGGGCGAGTACAACGCGAAGTCCTCGATCTCCTACGACGGCAAGATGTTCGCTATGGCGCAAGGCACGGGGAATGTGTATCGTATTGCGGTTTTGGACCGTAGCACGGGCGCGGGGACGATGAAGCCCATCTCGCCGGGCAGCGTCGACGAGTCACCGAGTTTTGCACCGAATGGAAGCATGCTGCTGTACGCCGCGACCGACGGACCGCGCGGCGTACTGTATGCGGTGTCTGCTGACGGTCGCGTTCGCCAACGTCTGGTTCTGGCGGACGGCGATGTTCGTGAGCCGTCGTGGGGTCCATTCCGCCAGCGATAAATCAAAGACGCCGGGTAACCGGCGCTAGTTACTGACCTTGTAATCTGACCTGACCTCCTAAGGACTACACCCATGAACACCTCGCTCCGCCTCGCCATCGCTGCCCTGCTCTGCGTCACCGCCGTTGGTTGCGCCAAGAAGGTCAAGCCGACCCCGACCCCGACCCCGGCAGAAAGCACCTCGCAGACCACGACCGACCGCGGCTCGGACACCGGTGAATACACCGAAGCCAGCCTGAATTCCGATTCCTGCCTGCGTCAGCGCGTGATCTACTTTGATCTGGACCGCACCGAAATCCGCGGCGAGTTCCAGGCCCAGATCGCCTGCCACTCCAAGTTCATCCGCCAGTTCCCGAACTACAACGTGACCCTCGAAGGCAATGCCGACGAGCGCGGTTCGCGCGAGTACAACCTGGGTCTGGGCGAGCGTCGCGGCAACGCCGTGCAGAGCGGCCTGTCCTCGGCCGGCGCGCCGGGCACCCAGCTCAACGTCGTCTCCTACGGTGAAGAGCGTCCGACCTGCAAGGATCACAGCGAAGATTGCTGGTCCAAGAACCGTCGCGTCGAAATCGTCTACACCAAGAACTAAGCAATAAATGAAAGCGATGCGCGTGATCACCAACCTGATCGGTGTCCGCATCACAGTCGCGGCGGCCTTGGCCGCCGCGACTGTTTCCATGCCGGTCGCCGCGGAACGCCTCAGTCTCGCCGAGCGCGTCACCGCTCTGGAAACCCAGGCCCAGGCCGGCCAAGGCAATCTCGATCTCGTCAACCAGTTGCAAGCGCTGCAAACCGAAGTGCAGCAGCTCAATGGCCTGGTCGAGCAACTGCGCCATCAGCTCGACGAGCAGAAAGAGCGCAGCAAGCAGCAATACATCGACCTCGATTCCCGCATCGGCCGCCTCGAAGGCGGTGGAGGTGGAGCCGCACCCGGCGCCGCGCCGGCGAACAGCGGCCAACTCGACGATATTCAATTGGGCGCGCCGACCGGTGCCGGCAGTACGCCGCCGCCGCCGCCGTCGACCGATCCGTCGCTGTCGCTCGACAGCCCCACGGCCAGTACCATGCCCGGCGCCGCTGCTCCGCGCACCATCGAACCGGCAGCTGCGGTCGCCACGCCGCCCCCGGTGGCCAGCGGTACGCGTTTCGATCCGGCCTCCGAGAAGGCGACCTACGACGAAGCCTTCGCCGCCCTGAAGGATGGCCGCTACGCCGAATCGGCGCGCCGATTCCAGGCCTTCATCGACGCGTATCCGTCCAGCGAACTGACCGCCAACGCCTACTACTGGCTCGGCGAGTCCTATTACGTCACGCAGAACTATCGCGTCTCGCTAGACACCTTCCAGACCCTGCTCAAGTCCTATCCGGACAGCCAGAAGGCGCCCGACGCGCTGCTCAAGACCGGCTACTGCCAGTACGAACTCAAGCAGTGGGAGCCGGCCAAGGCAACCCTCACGCGCGTCGTGCAGAAATATCCGGACACGACCGTCGCGCGTCTGGCCCAGGGCCGGTTGCGCGCCCTCCAGTCAGAAGGCGCGCGCTGAGCGCCTTCCCACTGAATTCCGGCGGCTGCGGCCATGTCGGCTGAAGCTGCCTCTCCCGCACATCCCGCCTCGACGACCGCTTCCGTAACGGAGCGGTCGCCGCCGGCCGCGCTGCTGGCCGAGCGCCTGCGCATCACCGAGATCTTCCACTCGATCCAGGGCGAAGCCGATGCGGTCGGCTGGCCTACTGTGTTCGTGCGCCTGACCGGCTGCCCGCTGCGCTGCACCTGGTGCGACACCACCTATTCCTTCCATGGCGGCCAGTGGCGCCAGATCGACGACATCCTCGCCGAGGTCGCCAGCCACGGCGCGCGTCATGTCTGCGTGACCGGCGGCGAGCCGCTGGCGCAGAAGCGCTGTCTGCTGCTGCTGCGCCGGCTCTGCGATGCGGGCTACGAGGTGTCGCTGGAAACCTCCGGCGCGCTCGACGTGTCCGCCGTCGACGTGCGCGTGCGCAAGGTCGTCGACCTGAAGGCGCCGGACTCGGGCGAATTCAAGCGCAACCGCTGGAACAACCTCGATCACCTGCGCGCGCACGACCAGGTCAAGTTCGTGCTGGCCGGCCGCGCCGACTACGAATGGGCGCGCGACACCGTGCGCGTGCACGCGCTGGACGCGCGCTGCCAGGTGCTGTTCTCGCCGGTGCACGCGAGCCTCAAGCCGCGCGATCTGGCCGAGTGGATACTGGCCGATCGCCTGCCGGTGCGCATGCAGCTGCAATTGCACAAGCTACTCTGGGGCGAAGAGCCAGGGCATTAGCGCAACTCGTGGGTGCGCGTAGTCAGCGCCTGCGCGCAAGCGCGGCGTGATCGCAATGAATTCCGCGCTGCAGTGCCTGGCACGCCAGCGCCATCGATCCGAACCAAGGTAGCCGCCGCATGAGCAAACCCGCAGTCGTCCTCGTTTCCGGTGGCATGGATTCCGCCGTGGTCCTGGCCATCGCGCGCGAGCAGGGCTTCGCGTGCCATGCGCTCAGCGTCGCCTACGGCCAGCGCCACGTATCCGAACTCGACGCCTCCGACCGCGTCTGCGCGATGCTCGGTGTCACGTCGCACAAGACCGTCACCATCGATCTGCGCAGCATCGGCGGCTCCGCGTTGACCGCCGACATCGATGTGCCCGAACAGGGCGGCGCCGGCATCCCGGTGACCTACGTGCCCGCGCGCAACACCATCATGCTGTCGATCGCGCTGGGCTGGGCCGAAGTGCTCGGCTCCAGCGACATCTTCTGCGGCGTCAACGCGGTCGACTATTCAGGCTATCCCGATTGCCGTCCCGCCTTCATCGAAGGCTTCCAGCAACTGGCCAACGTGGCGACCAAGGCCGGCGTCGAAGGCGCGCAGATCCGCGTGCACGCACCGCTCATGCGCATGAGCAAGGCCGACATCGCGCGCGAAGGCACGCGCCTCGGCGTCGATTTCGGCGCAACCGTGTCCTGCTACCAGGCCGACGACAAGGGCCGCGCCTGCGCCCACTGCGACGCCTGCCGCCTGCGTGCCGAAGGGTTCAGAGAGGCCGGGCTGATCGATCCGACGCGGTATCGCTGAGCGCTGCTGCCGCACACGCTGATCGACAGCGCCGGCGTGGTCACCGCCGCGAGCGGTCGAGGTGAGCCATTCGACCAGGCGGATGCTTCGGTAGCGGTGATCAGTACGACAGAGCCAGCGGCTCACCCACCTCAATCCGCTTGTCCGAACCGCAGACACGCTCTAAACTTCGCGTCCCTCGCGCGCGCCGGCCTCCGCCAGCGCCCCGCAGCACCCTCCGTGGGCCGTTAGCTCAGTGGTAGAGCATCGGACTTTTAATCCGTTGGTCGATGGTTCGAGTCCATCACGGCCCACCAATAGAATCAATTGCTTACGCTGCATCTGCCTGTGGATAACAGGCCATTCCGTAATTTCGTCCGTAAAATTACAAGGCTCGGCGCCTGCACAATCGCCGGTCGTTACGTCGGGGGCGGCGCGGTCTTTTTCGTTGCTCTAAGATCGCAGTTGTATCTATCGCCGACGCGATATAGCACCTCAAGCGCATAGTCAGATGCCGCCGTGTGATACACCGCCAACTGCCTCGCGCGAATCTCAACCTTCTGACCTAGCTTTAACCTTAGCCATGGGCACTGGGATCTGAGTCGCTTGTCGCAGCGGCCGTTCCGGTGGGCGATGACGTTGCGTACTTGCTGCAGCTCGAAGATTGCCCGTGACGTATCTTCCGGCACTTTGCCTGATAGCCCTACGGCATCGAGCAGTGTCTCGAATCGATTTATACCTTGCTTCAATGCTGAGGAAGTATCTTTCTCTAGCATTTCTACCAAATACGCCATCTGTTCAATTCTGTTTAGCTTGTAGTACTCGCTCAATTTGATGGAAATTCGCTGAAATACCGCGTGTTCCAAGGTTTTGCGCTCATGAGCGAGCAATCGGACTAGGAGATCTTTCACTAGGTTTTCCGGGTCTTCGCGGATCAGTGTGGGTGTAGCCGAGCGTTTTCAGGCAGTGCGGGCA